>JBKBUA010000059.1:5919-12396 GCA_046290845.1 Thermodesulfovibrionales bacterium | reverse complement strand
TTACACCAGGGCCAGCAACCCTCTTTCCAGGAATAAGCCTCTTTCGTCGTGACTTCCTTCACCAGATCAATAGCCGAAATATTAGGATGCCCCTTCACCTTTTCGAGTAAGCTTTCCGGTTCCAGGTCAACGGTAGAGATAATTCCCATCTGGGCTCCATGATTCCTGAGATGTCTTGTCAATGCCCTCGTATCAATACCATCAATCGCCACGATCCCATTATCCCTGAGATACTGACCCAGGGGCATCTTAGATCGCCAATTGCTTGGAAAATCCATATATTCCTTAACAACAAACCCCTCAACCTTTGGGCCGCCTGCTGACTCAATATCCTCAAGATTCACGCCGTAATTGCCGATCTGGGGATAGGTCATAGTAACGATCTGTCCCTTATAGGATGGATCGGTAAGTATCTCCTGATAGCCTGTCATTGATGTATTAAATACAACCTCTCCTATGGCCTCACCATCGGAGCCAAAGCTATTTCCCTCAAAAAAAGTTCCATCTGCCAATACAAGCAACGCCTTACTCACTTAAAACATCCTCCTTCATGTAGTGCAGCCAGAAGGGATAGAAGTCGGCATAACGCTTACTAATGTAAACCACATAGTCAGTCCAGAGGTCTTCATCTCTAAGAAAGAGCAGTCTACCAGAAATAACCCTGTAAGAAAATATAACCTCTGCATTATTTAAAACCTTAACATCAATGGGGTATCTGTAATTCAGGGCTTTTTCCAGCTCAAGTGGTAAGCTAAGCTCATATCTGTCCCACTCTTCATTTCGGTAGTTACTCACATAAACCCCAATATCTATATCCCTGAAAAAGGGCATTTCAGGGTCAACAAATGAGCCATAGATATAAGCAAAAACAATCCTCTCATCCTTCTGGAGCTCAGCCTTGATAATGGACCTTATCTCCTTCTTCTCTTTAGGTGTAAGCGAATATGTCTTGAAGTCATCCATTGATTATCCCTAAAACCTCGTCCCCGTAATCTTTAACCTTTTTCTCGCCTATGCCTGATATATTCAATAACATATCCAATGTCAGGGGCCTTATTTTAGCCATAGTCATCAGGGTTTTATTGGAAAATATAAAATATTCAGGAACATTGAGTATTTGGGCCTTATTACTTCGCCATTTTCTTAATCTTTCGTATATTTCCATATCATCGGATGTAAGTTCAGAGAGGGATTCACAGGAGATTTTTTCGTTTTTTATTGATTCCTTTCTTTTATTTTTAGGCGCGGATATATACCCCAAGAGGATGCTCCAGAATTTATTGTCCACAACAGAAGCACTAAATCTCTTCACCTCAACATCACACAAAAAGGCATTGAGCAACTCCATCTCCCTATCGTCGTTCGTTAAAGGAATATTAAAGATCTTGAATTGAAGCGTATCTGACACAAAAGTTTTTTGCTCATTAAGTTCAAAGTCCCTTGTCTCATTTGAAAGGATATATCTAATTTCATTGTCAAGGCTTTCAGAATAAATGCCATTGACCTGTAGATAACAGAGTTCTTTTGTATCATCAGCCTTTTTGAAGGGTCTCGTCAAACCAATCCGCAATAATATATATTCACTCTCATTAATAAGTTTTTCTATATCAGCTTTAAATTTATCTCTTCGAATCCCTTCACTAAACCTTTCATTACAGTAGTCAATAAACTGCATATCCGTTACAGGCAAATGATATAACTCACCTCCTGATGTGAAGGAAACCCTTACCTTAAAAGGCAGAACCGCTCCCGAATCACTATCAAAAAAATTTACCTTTAAACTGTCAACTTTAATCAAGGCAAGTGATACTGCATCTGCATCAGGTTGTATTCCTTTCCTATCAATAATAAGGTTGCTAAAGGCATATGCCAACGAGGTAGAGCTACATGAATTTAGGATATTTAACCACTCTGATTGAGAAAGAAATTTTATAAAAGTAGTTTTTTCAGGATTAAAGACATAATCCTCTATATGTGGTGGTTTAGGTTTTTTATGCGAGAAGTCAAAGCTCACTAACGCCCCGGGATAGATTTTATTTCTATCTACAAACTCCTTTTGTATTGCACCAAAATTAAGCACGGGCCTAATATTTTCGAGTGTCTCAACATCAATGCCAGCAATGCAAAAACCTCCACGCATATAGGTTAAGTCGGTTATAGCTATATCCCTCATGCCACTCCTCCTTTAAAGATGGATAATCTCTGCATAAGGATAAAGTTCTTTTTTTAAAAGCTCTGCAACAAGCCTTCTATGACAATTATCAGGAGAATGCTCAGAGCACAGCAACACAAATGGTGCCATAAAAACATTACTGTCTTTAAACTTCTCAGGGATATGCCTCTCTTTCATAAGCATTAAAAACCTCTTTTCGTATTCCTGCCAATCCTTATCCCTTTTATAAGCCTCTCTAATCTCTCTGTCAGGAGCAAGTTCTGTTAGATGGATATAAGATGCATTAAGTATCTCGCTTACAAAGAATCTCAAATCATCCCTTTTTGTAAAACCCGTAAGCTGTGATGTATTGTTTTCGCGAATATCCACAACCTGCTGAATATTATGCTTTTTTAATATGCCGAAAAACTCTTTAGCACCTTTCCTAGTATAGCCTATTGTATATATCTTCATGGCCATCAAAAAAGCGACTCCTGTAACACCTTTTCATCCTCAATAAGAAAATCATCCTTTTCTATTACCCCATTGTTCCGAATATGTAAAACCTTAACTCCCCTTACATGCATGTCTTTTGCTATCAAATTCCTCCTGTGGCACTTTAAGGGGTCTTCTTCAGAACATAGTATCGCCACATGATATTGGGCAATGCCATTCATAAGCCTATCAAGCCCTCTCTGATAGAATTCCTTCTTTCTTATCAAATCGTAATTTGGTTCATTATTTATATAACAGCTTTTATCACTCGGCTTTCCACCAAGAAGATCTCCCAGATAAACATACTTTATGCCATTTGCCTTAATAACTTTTATCAATTGACCTTTGTTAAACTGAGAGGCATATTTGCTGTATGGAGAGCTTCTTACATCAACAAGCACCTCAATATTTGCAGAAACAAGAAGCTGAACAAAGTTATCTATATCCATATTCGAATGACCTATAGTATAAAGAGTTCTGTTCATTACTACCTCTGATCCCTACATCCGTCAAGTCAAACTATCTTGACTGTGCTTACTATCTATAAAACATTATAAAACTCAAAATTTGCTACTATAATAACATACAAAAAGGAATTTTCAAAAAAATGAGACTAAAGCTACAAATCCAGTATGAAGGAACACATTACAAGGGGTGGCAGGTTCAGCCAGGGGGTCAGACCATTCAGGGGATATTACAGGAGTGTATATTCAGCCTGACAGGTGAGAGGGTCAAGGTGACAGCCGCTGGAAGGACAGACGCAGGAGTTCATGCCATTGAACAGGTCGTGACTTTCGAGACCACATCAAGACATACCACGGATGTTTTTAAGAGGGCACTTAATGCATTGCTTCCGGAGGATATAAGGATAATGAAGGTCGAGAAGGTTGAAGAGGGTTTTCATGCTCGATATAGTGCCGCAAGTAAGAGATATGTATATATGATTGCAAACGATGAAGACCTTCCTGTTTTTTTAAGGAGATATGTGTGGTGGATAAGGATTCCTCTCGACCATGATTCAATGATCGCAGCCTCAAAGTTCCTCATAGGAACCCATGACTTCTCCTCTTTCAGGGGCTCAGGATGTGCGGCAAAAACCACCGTCAGAACAATCCATTCTATACTTCTGGAAAGGATGGATAGCGTTCCCTTTATATTCACAGAATTTAAAGGTAATTTCATTAAGGTGGCTATTGAGGCAGAGGCATTTTTGAGGCATATGGTAAGAAATATAGTTGGAACCCTTGTTGAAGTTGGAAAGGGAAGATTAGGTCCAGATGATGTTAAAGATATACTTAATGCAAAAAACAGGAAATTTGCAGGTCCTACTGCCCCTTCACAGGGGTTGTTTCTCGAAAGGGTTATTTATCCTTAAAGCATCTCCTCTCTTTCGAGTTTCTCCATCTCCTCCTTTTTCTCCTGACAGTCTCTACACAGGATGGCAAAGGGCATAACCTCTAACCTTTCCTTTGGTATCTCTTCCCCGCAATCCTCACAGATCCCATAAGTACCTTCACTGAGCTTTCTAAGGGCCTCATCTATCCTTGTAAGGTTCTCCCTATGCGTTTCGAGCCTCTTAAAGTTAATGTCCTCTGATAGGTCTATAACAGACCAGTCTCCATCATCGAGAGCGGTCTCAACAAGCTGTTTTGTCTCGCCCTTGAGATAGCGAGCGATTTCAGTCTTTGCTTCCTTAATTATCTCTTCCCGCTTCTTTATCAAAAATTTTCTTAGAAGTTCTTTCCTCTTTTCTTCCGATAACGGTTTAGCCAATTTTCCCTCCTTCTTAGTATCGCCCCTTCCACCTTTAACCTTCGCAGAGGTCTTGTGAGATGTTACCTTTCCCTTAGTCTTTTTCTCTGTCATATATTTCCTCTCTATTGGCTTTTTTGAGACTCCTCTCCTGCAGGCTTCTCTTCTTCCTTATGCACCTCGATTATACTCCTTACCTGTATTCCTGCCTGCTGAAGGGCCTTCTGAATGTCTACAAGTTTTGCATCCTTTACCTTAAGAATGTAATTGATATTTGTCATTTTAAACCTCCATTATCTCCTTTTCTTTGTGGGCAAGTATATCATCGATCTTAGCTATGTAAGAGTCGGTTATTTTCTGGATCTCCTCCTGAGATTTCTTAACAATATCCTCGCTTAAGTGTTTATCCTTTTCGAGTTTCTTGAGCTCCTCATTTGTATCCCTTCTTATATTCCTGATGGCTATCCGAGCTTCCTCTGCCCTTTTCCTCACGACCTTAACGAGTTGTCTTCTCCTCTCCTCTGTCAGCGTGGGTATATTAATCCTTATGACCTTGCCATCATTTGTTGGAGTAAGGCCCAGGTCAGATTTCATTATGGCCTTTTCAATCTCGGGTATCAACCTCTGCTCCCATGGTTGTATCAGTATCTGCCGAGGTTCGGGAATGCTGAGGCTTGCTACCTGTTGAATTGGCATTAAAGTCCCATAGTAATCAACAGTAATCCCTTCAAGGAGAGACAGGGAAGCCCTCCCTGTTCTGATAGAGCCCAAATCCTTTCTAAAGGCCTCTATAGCCCCATCCATCCTCTCAGTGGCTTTTTTCCTTAACTCCTTTTCCATGATTGCCCCCTACCAGAGTTCCTATCCTCTTACCCTGGATAATCCTCTTTATATTTCCCTTCTTTCTCACATTAAAGACAATAATGGGAAGATTGTTATCCATACAGAGAGAAATAGCCGTGGAATCCATAACAGCCAATCCCTTTTTAAGCACATCTATATAGGGTATAGTATCATATTTTACAGCATCGGGGTTCTTTACAGGGTCGGAAGAATAGACACCGTCAACCTTGGTAGCCTTTAGTATCACCTCCGCACCAATCTCCATGGCCCTGAGAGCAGCAGCAGTATCGGTTGTAAAATAGGGATTACCGGTTCCAGCAGCAAATATGACAACCCTTCCCTTCTCGAGATGTCTTATCGCCCGCCTCCTTATATATGGCTCTGCCAGTTCTCTCATCTCGATAGCTGATTGCACCCTCGTGGGTATCCCTAACTTTTCGAGGGAATTCTGAAGGGCAAGGGCATTTATCACTGTTGCAAGCATACCCATATAGTCTGCGGATGCCCTTTCCATTCCTTTCACAGAGGCCTCAACACCCCTGAATATATTACCCCCTCCTATGACAACAGCTATCTCAACACCAAGTTTAGCAATATCTCTTATCTCGGAGGCCATATCCGCCACGGTTTCAGAGTCTATTCCGTAGGCCCTATCACCCATAAGAGCCTCTCCACTTAACTTAAGTAGTATCCTTTTGTATCTCTTTCTCATAAAAAAATACTACGATTTCTCACCCAGTTGAAACCGTGCAAACCGTCTCACAACAATGTTCTCTCCAAGTTTTGCGATCTTTTCTGTTATTAAGTCCTTGACCTTCATTTTTTGTTCAGGGTCCTTTATAAAGACCTGATCGAGCAGACAGGTATCATTATAAAACTTTTCGAGCTTACCCTCTATTATTTTCTCCACAACCTGGGGTGGCTTTCCTGAGATCTGGGCCCTGTAGATCTCCTTCTCCTTTTCAATGGTCTCCTGAGGAACCTGCTCCCTCGATACATAAACAGGATTTGCAGCAGCTATATGCATGGCAATATCCTTAACAAGATTGCGAAAATCCTCTGTCCTCGCCACAAAGTCGGTCTCGCAATTCACCTCAACAAGGACACCTATTCGATCCATATGAATATAAGATGAGACAAGACCCTCTGAAGCAGTTCTTCCTGCCTTTTTTGATGCACTTGCAAGACCTTTCTGTCTTAAAACAGTGACTGCCTTTTCAAAATCACCATTACTT
>JBKBUA010000059.1:0-5820 GCA_046290845.1 Thermodesulfovibrionales bacterium | reverse complement strand
TTGCCTCTGCAACAGCAATCCTCTCCTTTTTTGGATCAACAATAAATATAACACCGGGAAGGCCGTTCATCTCCTTTATCCCACCAAGGTATTTCTCAAGCCTCATCCTCTCCTTTTCATAGGCCGCAACCTCTTTCTTTGAGAGGGCATCATATGTTCCATCCTCTTTCATTTTTTCTATGCTCTTTAATCTCCCGATACTTCTCTTTATCGTTGAGAAGTTAGTAAGCATTCCACCAAGCCACCTCTGATTAACATAAAAGGCACCTGCCCTCTGCGCCTCTTCCTGGATAGCGTCCTGAGCCTGCTTCTTTGTTCCGACAAAAAGGACATGCTCTCCCTTCATTGCCACATCTCTCACGAAATTACAGGCATCTTCCAGACCCTTGAGGGTCTTTTGCAGGTCAATGATGTAGATTCCATTCCTTTCCCCGAAGATGTATTTTTTCATCTTCGGGTTCCATCTCTTCACCTGATGTCCAAAATGGACACCAGCCTCCAACAACTCCTTCATCGAGATTACCATAATCTTTCCTCCTCTGGTTTATCCTCCGCCATCTTCGGTTTCAAAGGCAATGCCTGAAACCTGTCCTCCTTCCCTAAAAGAGACCATTGGAACCGTCATGGCGTGCGTATTCCTGAAAAAAACTTTTTACAGGTTTGAAAGATTAGCATAAAAGACCCTTTTTTTGCAAGGTAAGCCAAAACTTTTACCTTTTAAGGAAGTAAAAAACTAAATCTTAGATACTTCGCTGATTACATCAGAGAGCCTCGCAAATTCAGCGATTGCGAGGCTCTCTCCCCTTACAGCCGGGTCAATCCCTGCCTTCTTGATAATCTCCTTAATATCCCCCCTTACAAGGGATTTAAGGGCGTTTGACAGGGTTTTCCTCCTCTGGCCAAAGGCTGCCTTAACAACCCTGAAGAAAATATCTTCATCCTTCACCTTAATCCTCGGTTCTCTCAAGATATCTATTCTTACCACTGCTGAGTCAACATCGGGTGGAGGCCTGAAGGCACCGCGGGGAATTACAAACTTAAGAGATGGTTCTCCATAATATTGTATGATTACTGAAAGAACACCGTAATTCTTTGTATTGGGGATAGCCACAATTCTATCAGCCACCTCCTTCTGAACTGTAAGGGTCATAGAGATCAGGGCATCTCTATGTTCGAGCAGTTTGAATATAATTGGTGTCGTGATATAGTATGGAATGTTTGCCACGACCTTAAACGGATCAAGTTCATTATAAGGGAATTTCAGGGCATCTCCATGAATCAGCAGGATATTGTCAATACCCTTGAGTTCATCCTTTAATCGATTGTATAAGAATGCGTCAATCTCTATAGCAATAACCCTCGAGGCTACCTGAGAAAGCATCCTTGTAAGCCTTCCATGACCAGGACCTATCTCAACAACCGTATCATCAGGATTGATGCCCGCAACGTCGATAATCCTTCTAAGGATTGAGGGATCAAAAAGAAAATGTTGTCCGAGCCGCCTTTTAGCCATTAGTTAATATGGCCTAAAACAGGGCAGTAGATCAATAGATTCTGATATAATTTATTAGATGCTTATACTCGTGACGAATGATGATGGAGTTCATTCCCAGGGATTGATTGCCCTTTTTAGGGCAATGAAGGAGATTGGCGATGCTTACATAGTAGCACCTGATAGGGAGAGAAGCGCTGTTGGACACTCCTTAACCCTTCACAGGCCACTCAAGGTAGAGGAACTCAGGGAACATGTTTATTCAATCAATGGGACACCTACAGATGCGGTTGTCATAGGCGTAAATAAGATACTGCCTGAAAGACCATCTATTGTCGTTTCAGGAATAAACAGGGGTGGTAACTTAGGCGATGACATAACCTATTCAGGTACCGTCTCAGCAGCCATTGAGGGAACTATACTTAATATTCCATCCTTTGCTATATCAATGCCAGGAGATAAAAACTTTCACTTTGATACTGCAGCCTATTATGCAAAGGTCATAGCAAGATATATACTGGAAAAATCACTTCCCTATGACACCTTTCTTAATGTGAACGTCCCCAATCTCCCTAAGTCGCTGGTAAAGGGGATAAGATTCACAAGACAGGGCAGAAGGACCTATGACAACTCAATAAAGGATGTGTATTCACCAAGGGGAGAGAGGCATTTCTGGATAGGAGGAGGTACCCCTTATTGGGAACAATCAGAAGACACAGATATCTTTGCCATTGAGGGAGGTTATGTCTCGGTAACACCAATTCACCTTGACCTCACAAATTATGTAGCCCTCGAACTGATGAGAAAGAGTTGGGACATCGGGGAAAAAAATGAATAAATATGATGTCATAATAGTCGGGGCCGGGCCTGCTGGAATATTCTCTGCCCTGGAACTTACAAAAGTGGACAGGGGTTTAAAGATCCTTATCATTGAAAAGGGAAAAGACATTGACAGCAGGGCATGCCCAAGAAGAGAGGGTGGAGGTGAGTCCTGCGATATCCTGAGCGGATGGGGAGGTGCTGGTGCCTTCAGTGACGGCAAATTAAACCTCTCACCAGAGGTTGGAGGTTTCCTATCGAGATATGTTGACCTCTTCACACTCCAATCTCTGATTGAGTATGTTGATAAAATTTATCTCGATTTTGGCGCTCCTGATGTTATCTATGGTGCTGACCTTGAGGCTATAAAGGAGATGGAGAGGCTTGCCTCAAAGAATGATCTAATACTCGTTCCTTCACGGATACGTCACATTGGAACTGATAGGTGCAAAGACCTTCTGAAGAGGATGAGGCAACACCTTAACGGAAAGATAGACATGATCTTTGAGTCAGAGGTGGGAGAGATAGTAGAGGAAGGGAAGGTGGTTAAGGGAGTACGTCTTAAGGATGGAAGGGAATTTTTTACTAACTTCGTGATAATAGCACCGGGAAGGGAGGGTTCGAGATGGCTCGAAGGGGTTGTTAAGGGATTGGGGCTAACCCTATTGCAGAATCCTGTTGATATAGGTGTCAGGGTAGAGGTACCTGCCTCTGTCTTTGAAGACCTGACGAGCGTAACTTATGAACCGAAGTTAATCTTTTATTCAAAAAGGTTTGATGATAAGGTAAGGACCTTCTGCGTCAACCCTTATGGAGAGGTCGTCAAGGAGCACCTCAATGGTCTCTGGACCGTTAATGGCCATAGCTATGCAAATAGAAAGACATCTAACACCAATTTTGCCCTCCTCGTAAGCACCGTCTTTACAGAGCCCTTTAATGAACCAATATCTTACGGAATGTATATAGCCAGGCTTGCAAATTTCTTAGGTGAGGGCGTTATCATTCAGAGACTGGGTGACCTTCAATCAGGCAGAAGGTCTACATTAGAGAGAATAGCAAAGGGGATAGTTCAGCCAACCCTGAAGGATGCGACCCCTGGAGATCTGAGTTTTGTAATCCCCTACCGTTATCTCTGTGACATCATCGAGATGATTGAGGCCCTGGATAAGATAGCACCAGGTGTTAATTCAAGACACACACTTCTTTATGGTGTAGAGGTGAAGTTTTATTCTATGCAGTTGAAGCTCTCAAATAACCTCGAGACAGAGATAAGGAATCTTTTTGCCATCGGCGATGGTGCTGGCGTTAGCAGGGGCCTCGTTCAGGCCTCTGTCTCAGGGGTAATAGCAGCAAGAGAGATACTGAAAAGGATGTGATAAAATATTCCATGCCAAAGACCGAGACATCGATCCTTGATATCCCGTCAACCTTAGTTATCGAGCCCTGGAATGTGATACTCTTAAATGACGACTGGCATACCTTTGATGAGGTTATATTGCAATTGATGAAGGCTATAAACTGCTCCAGAAAAAAGGCAGAAGAGATAACATGGGAGGCTCATACAAAGGGTGAGGCTGTGTGCTTTTCAGGGCCAAGAGAGAGGTGTGAACATGTTGCCTCTATACTCGAGGAGATAGACCTCGGTGTTAGGATAGAAAGGGCCTGAGGAATGGACTTCCAGAACTTGAGAGACCTTATGGTTGATACCCAGCTTATACCGAGAGGCATAAGAGACGAGAGGGTTCTGAAGGCAATGAGAAAGGTGCCGAGGCATCTATTCATAGATGAGTCACAGTGGTTCAGAGCCTATGACGATATGGCACTACCTATAGGTGAAGGCCAGACCATATCCCAACCTTACATGGTAGCGATAATGACAGAACTTCTTGAGCTCAAAGGATATGAAAAGGTTCTCGAGATCGGGACCGGTTCGGGTTATCAGGCAGCGATACTTGCCGAATTATCGAAGGAGGTCTATACAATAGAAAGGGTTCAATCTCTATCAGAGAGGGCATCAATGGTTCTGAGGTCACTCAATTATGATAATGTCCATTTAAGGGTTGGTGATGGCACACTTGGATGGCCAGAAGAGGCTCCCTTTGACAGGGTCATTATCACCGCAGCCTGTCCCGAGATACCCGAACCTATAATAAATCAATTGAATGAAGGCGGTATAGTTGTTGCTCCTGTGGGAGAGAGATTCTCTCAGGTTCTCTTGAAGGTGAGAAAAGAGGCAGGCAGGCTTAATGAGGAGTATCACACACCATGCGTCTTTGTCCCCCTTATCGGTAAATACGGCTGGAAGGATTAGATGAGTAGACCGGGAAGGATAATAGCCATAGGTGGTGGGAAAGGAGGGGTCGGCAAGAGCATTATCGCTATATCCATCGGCGTTGAATATGCAAATAAAGGAAATCGTGTTGTTCTGATAGACCTTGATCTGGGGGCAGCTAATCTACATACCTATTTGGGCATATTTGGTAAAACGCCATCAATAGCTGATTTCATCTCAGGGAGTTCATCAAAGATAGAGGACATTATAATAGATACATCGGTAAAGAATCTGAGGCTTATAAGTGGCTCTCATTTTGTCCCGGGAATGGCAAATCCTGCCCACTGGACAAAATTAAAGATAATGAGACACCTGAAGTCTATAGAGACGGATGTCCTTATCATAGATCTGGGGGCAGGCGTTCATTACAACACCCTCGACTTCTTTGGTCTCTCAGACCATGGAATAATAGTCACAATGCCTGAACCAGGTGCGGTTATGAATGCTTACGGGTTTTTGAAGGCCTCATTATTCAGGAGGCTACAAGGAATCCTGAAGGAACACCCCTCGTTGTCCCTAATCTGGAAAGATGGAAAGGACAAAAGGGGAGATGAAATAACAATGGATGACCTCGATAAGGTCGTTGCAGAAAAGGCACCTGATATAGTCCCACTCATAAAAGAGATACGTGAGGGCTTCAGACCTATGTTGATAATAAACAGGATGTCGGGGTCCCAATCTCAAATACTGGTTAAAAATCTTTTATCCCTGTGCAGGAGCAAGCTCGGTTTTGATCTCCTTCATATCGGGAATGTACCTGATATGCCCGAAATAAGGAATTATCTATTGAACATTCCTGAGTTTCTTTTGTCCAATTCAGGGCGGCCTTATTCTTCTGCCATTCAAGAGATAATCGAGAGGATTAAAAGAAAAGAGATTGAAGATAAAGCAGAGAGGATAACGAAACCTTACAAATCTGAGTTTGAAGATAAAGAGTTGGAGGAGATAATGACCATAATCGATAACCTCGATGATGGTATCCTCAATGGCTCAACAAAGCAGCAGTGGAAACTTCGGCTTTATTTTAGGCCTTCAGAGGTTGTAAGATTCCTGATTGATAAGGGCATAAACAATCCGATATTTTACGAGCAGATATAACACCTTTCCCTCATAATTGAATCAACAACCCTCGCCACCCTCACCATCTCCCTTACATCATGAACCCTGAGTATATTGG
>JBKBUA010000058.1:9457-12433 GCA_046290845.1 Thermodesulfovibrionales bacterium | reverse complement strand
CTTAAGCCCTGCCCTTGATCTCCTTATCGCCTTTGATATGGCCTTAATTGCCTCATCCTGGGCTATTATCCTGTTATGCAGCGCCTCTTCCATCCTAATAAGCTTTTCAGATTCCTGTTGCTCTAACTTAAAAAGTGGAATACCTGTCATCTTTGATACGGTATAGGCAACATCCTCCTCCCTTATGACAGGTACCTCCTTGCCTAAATTTTCCTTCCATCGACGCTGCATCTGGTCGTAGAGCCTCTTTATCTTCTCCTCCTCTGCCCTTATAGCAGCAGCCTTTTCAAGGTCATGAAGTTTCACATATAGATTCTTTTCCCTCGAAAGCCTGCTTAATTCATGTTCAATCTCTTTTAACTCCAGTGGAGGAGTGTATCTTTTGAGCTTGATCCTCGAGCCTGTCTCGTCTATTACATCTATTGCCTTGTCAGGTAGATGCCTGTCTGTAATATATCTGTCCGATAGTTTTGCTGCAGCCTCGATTGATTCTTCACTGATCTTTACACGATGATGTGCTTCATATCTGTTCTTCAGACCGAGGAGAATCTTGATCGTATTTTCTACGCTTGGAGGTTGAATGTATATAGGCTGAAACCTCCTTTCCATCGCACCGTCTTTTTCAATATATTTTCTGTACTCATCAGGCGTTGTAGCACCTATACATTGTATCTCTCCCCTTGACAGGGCAGGTTTCAACATGCTCGAGGCATCTACAGAGCCTTCAGCAGCACCAGCGCCAATCAATGTGTGTAACTCATCGACAAAAAGAATGACATTATCAGATTGTGTTATCTCCTTCATAACTATCTTGAGTCTTTCCTCGAACTGACCACGGTATTTTGTGCCAGCAATGAGGGCGCCCAGATCAAGAGAAACTATCCTCTTACCTATAAGAGTTTCAGGAACGTCGCCATTAACGATCTTCTGGGCAAGTCCTTCAACTATCGCTGTTTTTCCGACCCCTGGCTCGCCAATTATTACCGGGTTATTCTTGATCCTCCTGCCGAGGATCTGAAGAACCCTTTCTATCTCATCCTCTCTGCCAATTACAGGGTCGAGCTTTCCTGCCCTTGCGAGTTGTGTTAGATCGCGACCGAACTCATCAAGGGCAGGCGTGGATGTCCTTTTCTCTCTTACATGTGTATGAGTCCGCAGGGCAAGATTTATCGTGAGCTGTCTTGCACCGAGAAGGTTAACACCAAAAGATCGTAGTATCTTCCCCCCGATCCCTTCCTCCTCCCTTATGAGACCGAGCATCAGATGCTCACTTCCAATATAATTATGTCCTAAAAGCCTTGCCTCTTCTACTGCAAGTTCGAGAACCCTTTTTGCCCTCGGTGTAAAAGGAATGTCACCAAAGGTCATTATATTAGTCCCTGAGGGAAGGTTTCTTTCTACCTCCATGTATAGTTCATCAATCGATATACCCATCTTCCTAAGGATTGCTACAGGTAGGCCATCGTCATCCCTCAAAAGGGCAAGTAATATATGTTCAGTTCCCAGATAATCATTCTGTCTCTTTTCCGCCTCTTCACGAGCATATATGATTATCTTTCTCCCTCTCTCTGTAAATCGTTCAAACATCTCAACCTCCTCTTAAGAGAATAATAATGCTTTTATTGAAGTATTGTCAATTCCATAGGTCAACAACATGTCCTTGACCTTTTTGATCTTTACATGTATTATAAAGCATGAAGTTCTGGAAGTTTTTGTCGTAGACCGCAAGGCTTTTAGACTTTGCGGTTTTTTTATGGCTCTTCCGTACTTTTAGTTTAAGTATGTAAGGAGGTGTAGCAGAATGGAAAAAGGAACCGTTAAATGGTTCAACGAATCCAAAGGCTTTGGTTTTATTACCAAAGAGGATGGTGCAGATGTGTTTGTTCATTATTCAGCCATCCAGGGCAATGGCTTCAAGTCCCTTTCCGAGGGTCAGGCAGTTAGCTTTGAAGTTGTTGACGGCCCAAAGGGTCCCAAAGCAGTGAACGTTGTGAAGATCTAAACCATTCAGGGAGGCGACTCTGTCGCCTCCTAAATTACCATTCAATTATCATGGATGAATACCTCGAGATAATTAACGAAAAAGGAGAGATAATAGGCCTTGCCCTGCGTTCGGAGGTGCATGGCAACCCTCTTCTCATGCATCGTGTGGTTCATGTCCTCGTCTTTAATGATAAAGGGGAGATTCTTTTACAGAAAAGGTCTAATAATAAAGACGTGGCACCAGGGAAATGGGATACCTCTGTGGGAGGCCATGTCAATCCCGGGGAGGATATAATTAGTTCTGCCATAAGGGAGATGAACGAAGAGCTCGGGATACTAAGGGATGACCTTAAATATCTTTATTCTTATGTTCATACTAACCCGTATGAAACCGAACATGTCACGACCTTTGGGGTTGTTCATGATGGTGGTGTTACTTTTAATAGAGAAGAGATTGAAGAGGTGCGGTTCTGGAGCATAGAAGAAATCAAGAAATGCCTCGGCACAGGAATACTGAGTGATAATTTCGAACAGGAAATAGATATATACCTGTCTTCCTTAAACCCCTCTCGATAGGCTGTAAATGAATTTATGTATCTGAATATTCAGCCTCACCTTAAGTCTATCCTGAATAATCCATCTTGATAATCTTTCGGGATCGATCATCCCGAAGGCAGGAGAAAAAAGGACATTGCACCTCTCTGTCAGTGAATGGGTTTTAATAAATTCCCTTGCCCATTCGTAATCCGCTCTACTACAGAGGACAAACTTTACTTCGTCCTGTTTTTTCAGAAGTGTTAGATTTGAAAGCATCGTCTCTGAGGCCATGCCACTTCCAGGGGTCTTTATGTCCATTATGATTATTGCCTCCTTATTGACTTTGCCGATGTCTACGGAGCCGTTTGTCTCAATAAGCACCGTGTAACCATCGTTAATGAGTTTATCAATTAGAGGAAATACCTCATCCTGAATGAGGGGTTCGCCGCCTGTTAT
>JBKBUA010000058.1:6791-9358 GCA_046290845.1 Thermodesulfovibrionales bacterium | reverse complement strand
ACGCACGTCAGGATAAGTATCCGTATTATCAAGTAAGTGAGCACTGTAATACTCGAGAAATCTATCCATTACGGTCCTCCTGACATCGTCATTGCCATTAAAAATTGTGGTAGAGAGGAGTTTCTCTATTAATCTCGATATTCCCTCACCAACCAGTTTTATGGTATCCTTTGTGGTGAGAGGTGAAAGGCCATAGGGCTCTATGGCATAATTAATTGCGTCGGTAATATCCCTGCTCGAATCTATTAGTGTTCCATCGAGGTCAAAGATGATAAGCTTAATGGACATAAAAGATTATAACACAAGGAGAATGAAGGCTGCCTTCTTATATGATGATATATTCCTCGAACACGAGACCCCTCAGTGGCACCCAGAGAATAAAGAAAGGCTCATTTCGATAGTAACAAACCTTAAAGTCTCATCCCTCTGGAATCGTCTGGCACATGTCGGTTTCGAGAAGGCAGGATTCGAGGATGTGTTGCTTGTGCATACCCGTGAATATACAGAGAGGTTAAAGGTTTTTAAGGAAGGATACATTGACCCTGATACATATGTGTCAGGAAGAAGCGTCGAGGTAGCCCTTTGTGCTGTTGGTGCCCTTAAGAAAGCAGTGGAACTCTGTAAAGATGGCATGATAAGGCGCGTCTTCTGTGCTGTAAGACCACCAGGGCATCATGCCGAGGCTGACAGGGCGATGGGATTTTGTATCTTTAATAATGTTGCGATTGCTGCAAGGTATGCGCAGAGGTCGGGCTTTAAAAAGGTTATGATAGTAGACTTCGATGTTCATCACGGTAATGGTACCCAGCATATCTTTGAGGATGATGACTCGGTCTTTTATTTCAGTACCCATCAATATCCCCATTATCCTGGCACAGGAAGCGAATCAGAGAAAGGCAGGGGTAAAGGTGAGGGATATACAAGAAACTTTCCAATAACGCCTGGCTCAGGGGACAGAGAGTACCTGCATATCTATAACGATATACTTCCAGGACTTGTCGAGGGGTTTTCGCCAGATATAATAATAGTTTCCGCAGGATACGACATCCGCTCAGAGGACCCCCTATCATCCATTAGGGTCTCAGGTGAGGGTATAAGAGGAATAGTAAGGTCTATCCTTCGTCCCAACCTACCGGTGATATTCTCTCTTGAGGGAGGTTATGATCTTAAGGCACTCGCTGATTCTGTCTTAATAACTATTGAAGAGATGCTCAGGGATTGATTATCGCGGTCTCTTTTTCCTCGAAAAGTCTACCTTAACAACCTTTTCTTCCTTTATTGGCTCGCTCACTTTGTCTTCTGACGCACTTTTACTGCCTTCTTCGATCTTCCCCTCTTCTGGCGACTCAGGCGAGACAATAAATTGTGAGCGTAATTCGGGGGAGAAGACAAATATAATATCATCAGAGGGTATGAAACATCTCTCAGGCGTGGTGCCAAATACAAGGGTTGCAGAGATGCCACTGTCATCCCAGGAAAAGTTCATCCTCTGATTAAAGACAAGGATAATGCCATTTTTCTTCTCCTCTTCCGTGAAACCCCTTTTACCGATCATGACATTATCAGAATACCTCACAAGGATGAAGACCCTTCCCCCGAGGTTCAACATCTCATAGAAGACCTTTTTCTTTAACTCATTTATTTCTTTCTGCATGTATGATTTTAACATATTGACAAAGAATGTGTGTTGCCTTTAACTTATACCTATAAAAGGTAGCAGTTTTATTCCACTATTTTGTTAATCCAGATAATGTATTTTTCAGGTCAAAAAGGAGGGCGCCATGGTAAAGATTGCTGTCGCCGGTGCAATGGGAAGGATGGGGAGTCGTATAACGGCTCTGTCGAGAGAATATGAAGACATAAATCTTACAGGTGTTTTTGAAAAAAAAGGGCACAAGGATATAGGAAAGGATATCGGGCTTCTCCTCGGAATCGGTGATAGAGGAATTGCCCTTGAGGATGGATTGGATAAGGTTATCGATAGGGCAGATGTTATAATTGATTTCACTCACACGAGTTCAACCATAGAGCATCTAAGGCTTGCCTCGTCTAAGGGGAAGGCGATGGTTATAGGAACAACAGGCTTTAGTAAAGAAGAGTTAGAAGAGATCAGAAGATTAACAGAGAACATTCCCTGTGTTATGGCTCCGAATATGAGTGTTGGTGTTAATCTGCTGTTAAAGGTTCTCAGGGATATAGCAGTAGTTCTGGGAGATGAATTTGATATAGAGATAATTGAAGCCCATCACAGGCTTAAGAAGGATGCCCCAAGCGGAACCGCAATGAAGATGGCTCAGGTAATAGCCTCTGCATTGAATAGAAACCTTGACGATGTTGCCATTTATGCGAGAAAAGGCATGATTGGTGAAAGGACAAAAAAAGAAATAGGTATACAGACAATAAGGGCAGGAGATATAGTTGGTGAACACACCGTTCTTTTTGGAGGTCTGGGTGAACGGATAGAGATTACCCATAAGGCATCAAGCAGAGATACCTTTGCAAGGGGAGCTTTAAGAGCCGCTATCTGGGTTAATGGCAAGACACCAGGTCTTTATGATATGCAGGAT
>JBKBUA010000058.1:0-6692 GCA_046290845.1 Thermodesulfovibrionales bacterium | reverse complement strand
GATACCTTTGCAAGGGGAGCTTTAAGAGCCGCTATCTGGGTTAATGGCAAGACACCAGGTCTTTATGATATGCAGGATGTGCTCGAACTAAGGTAAAGAACCTACCTTATGTTTAAGCCTCTTTTTTTCGTACATGGCCTTGTCAGCCTGAATCAATAGTTCTTCAATAGAAGATGGGTTTTGAGGATTGCTATAATATCCGATTCTCGAAAAGTTCTTTTGAGCACATTTGATGTTTCTATCAGGGCTTCGTCTCCTTCTTTGTGACCAAATCTGTCATTGATCAATTTAAGATTGTCGATAAATGGTACCTTTTTCAGGAGATGTGAAATTCTAATAACTCTGGTATATCCTTCAGGGCCCTTAAGAACTGCATCAACTGGGAGTAGTCTCTGTACCTGAGTGAGAATTCTTGCTCAATGATCCCTTCTTTCTTATAGAATCTAACCTTTGTATCAAGGATTTTTATATTAAAGCCCTTGAGAAATTCTGACATCTTTAATTCATCAGATCCTCTCGTTTTTATTATAATGGTGGAATAACGGTTTCTCGGGAGTATTTCCTCAATATTTCTGAAGATCACAAGGTTCAAAAAAACAAGAAAAAATGTAAAGAAGGCTACAGTATATTGTCCAAATCCTACAGCCATTCCGATGGCACTTACTATCCAGAGGGTTGCGGCAGTTGTCAGCCCCCTTATGGTTACACCATGCTTTAGTATAACGCCCGCGCCGAGAAATCCTATGCCCACAACAATCTGGGCAGCGATCCTGGCCGGGTCAGTATTTGTGCCGTATATGTTATGGACATGCAAAGAGGCAATAGTAAAAAGACAGGAGCCAAGGCATACGAGCATCTGGGTGCGAAAACCGGCATATTGCCCACCGACCTGTCTCTCTATCCCGATGAGACCACCAAGGACTGCTGAAATTATAAGTTTTATTAAGTTTTCCAACGCATCTCCAGAGGCTAACTATAATAATTATACCTTAATTGGTTATAATATTTTATGATAGGTTCAGCGGAAAAAGGTCTTTCAAACAGGCAGGAAAAGATCAGGGAGATAATAAGTATATCCTCGGAGTATCTCCATGGTAAGGACAGGCCTCTGGAACTCGCCCTACTCACTTTCTTTTCGAGAGGTCATCTCCTTATCGAGGACCTCCCAGGCCTTGGAAAGACAACCCTGGCCATAGCAATTGCAAAGCTCCTGGGCCTAAGTTTCGGAAGGATTCAGTGCACGAGTGATCTGCTTCCAACAGATATAACAGGCCTTTCTATCTATAACAAAAACACAGGAGAGTTCGAGTTTCACCAGGGACCTGTATTCAATAATATAGTCCTTGTTGACGAGATAAATAGGGCAACCCCAAAGACCCAGAGCGCCCTTCTCGAGGCAATGGGTGAGAAACAGACAACGATCGAGGGAAGGACTTACAAACTACCGAGACCTTTTTTCGTGATAGCTACTCAGAATCCAGCAGAGCAGTTCGGTACCTTTCCTTTGCCTGAATCGCAGATGGACAGGTTCATGATGAAGATAAGCATTGGTTATCCATCGAGGGAGGCAGAAAGGGATATACTGCGAGGTGGAAGTAAGAGGGAGGAACTTTACTCTCTTAAGCCTGTCATGGAAAAGGACGAGGTTTTAGAGATTCAGGAATCTATAAAGAAGAATATCTTTGTCTCTGAGAGGATACTGGATTACATCCTTGATATTGTTGAAGCAACGAGAATGAGTAGGTATACCTTAGCAGGCATATCTACGAGGGGCGTGCTTTCCATAATAAATGCCGCAAAGGCAAGGGCTTTCTTCAGCGGAAGAGACTTTGTTATACCTGAAGATGTAAGGGATCTATCTGAATACACGATGCCTCACAGGATCCTCTTTAAGGATGAATATGAGGGTTCTGATAAAAAGGAGATTATAAGATCGATCTTGGAAGAGATTCCCGTCCCGGTGTAATCAGTATAAAAAAGGCAGGTTGGATTTACATCCTTCTAACCATATTTCTGGGCATTGGTGCTGTAAATACCGGTAACAATCTAATCTATATTATTGTCTCTGCCTTTCTGAGCTTTATGGCCCTTTCAGGTTTTTTTGGTAAGAGGAATATCTCTAATCTCGACCTTTATATGGAGTTCCCCGGGGAGGTCTTTGCATTGAGAAAGGCAATGGTTAAGGTAACCCTTAGAAATAAAAAGAGATTCTTCCCGGCCTTTCTCATTAAAGTCAGGATTGGAAATAAGTATGTCCTTTACCCCTTTGTAGGACCTGAAAATAGCTTATTACGCTACCTCGAGGTCACCTTCCCGTCGAGAGGAATTCACGAGATTAATGATATTTATATCTGTTCGGTTTTCCCTTTTAATTTCTTTAAGAGGTGTAAAAGGCTCAAGCTAAATAAAAGTGTAATAGTCTTTCCTGAACCAAGAGGATATGGCCATTTAGAACAGGAATTTAAAGGACTGAGGAAAAGAGGAGAAAAACAGAGCGAAGAAAGGGGATACGAAGGAGACCTTTTATCACTGAGGGATTATATCCCTGGAGACCCTCTTAAATATATCCACTGGAAGGCATCTGCAAAGACAGAAAGGTTTAAAACTAAGGAGTTATCGAGCTTGAAGACAAGACCAACTTTAATCGATATCGAGAGACTCAGTGGCAGAAATATTGAAGAGAAGCTATCTTATGCAACCTTCCTCGTTTTGAGATATTCAAAGATAGGCTTTCCTTTTACTGTCAGGATAAAGGGAAGGGTATTCAGTGTATCGAAAACAGAAGGGATTATATCCTCTACAAAGAGGGAGATATTGAGGGAACTTGCGCTTTACTGATGAGAAAAGATGGCAAGATAAAGATTAGAGATGTTGTTACCCTGATAAGTTATGTAGCGGCGATTACAGGCTTTATCCCTGTTCTTAGATATGTCCATGCTGCCTACATAATCCTTTTTCTGGTCCTGTTTTCTGTTTCTATTTATTTTGAAAAAAGGGGTTCTTTTCTTCCACGGTGGCTTCTGAACCTTTTGTCCTTGCTCGTTGTCCTTGTTGCCTTTTTCAGGGTTGACAGGGATAATCTCGTAACAACCGCTGTTGAGACCCTCCTGATACTTGAGGGCATAAAATTGATGGAGGATAAGAAGCCGAGAGACCATCTCCAGATATACATCATATCAGTATTTCTCATTGCCGGTTCAGCCCTTCTCACGCTCAATATATCCTTTGTCCTTTATTTTGCCTTTTTTACCTTTGTCTTCACATCAGGTATCATAATGCTGACCTATCAGAGTGAATCAGGTGACCTTGTTATGGATGTGAAGACGATCATCAAAATCCTTTCAAGGTCCCTTCTACTGCCGATTCTGGCTATTCCTTTAACTGTTCTATTCTTCGTGATCCTTCCGAGAACAAGTTTTCCATTTTTGAATTTCTTGAACAAGGAGGCTGCACACTCAGGATTTACCGACTCTGTTACACTCGGCAAGGTCACCGAGATTCAGGAGGATAATACAATCGCCTTCAGGGTGAACATGGAGAGGATAAGCGATGACCGGCTTTACTGGAGGGGCATAGTCCTCGATTATTTTGATGGCTCTTCCTGGAAGATTGGGGAAGAGAAAGAAGGGAATACCATGCCCTTGCAGGGGAAGGGTATAAGACAAACGATCTATCTTGAGCCCTATGAGAACAGATTCCTTTTTGCCCTTGATAAACCCCTCTCTGTGAGTATAAAGAAGGCCAAGATAACAGAAGGGATTTCTTTCATACTTCCTGATATTGTCTCGAGACGAATTCGATATGAGGCATACTCCAATCCTTCTGATTTAATACCTGAGTCTAAGGTTAACAGGAAGAGATACCTTCAACTACCTGACAGGGATATGGAAAGGCTGAAAAGGCTCGCCCTAAAACTGAAAGGGAAGGATGATGAGGAGACAGCAACATCAATAATGAGCCATCTCAAAAAGGATTATTCCTATACCCTCAAAAGACTCCCTATCTCTGATAATCCTGTTGAGGATTTCCTGTTCAACCATAGGAAGGGTAACTGCGAATACTTTGCCTCTTCAATGGCTATCATATTGAGGATCAATGGAATACCCTCGCGACTTGTGGGTGGTTACAGGGGAGGTCATTATAATGATGTGGGTGGTTATTATCTCATCTCCCAGAGGAATGCCCATGTCTGGGTAGAGGCCTATATCAATGGGAAGGGATGGCTGAGGTATGATCCGACCCCGTCAGTTCTTGAAGACCTTAGCAGGAGAAGAGATATCCTTTTTAAGGCAAGGCTCATGCTCGATGCTATTAATTATTACTGGAATGCCTTTGTTATATCTTATGACCTCTCAAAGCAATTATCTTTATTCAACAAGGTAAGAAACATAAAGAAACCTGTTATCGATTTAAGAATCGAGGGAAAGAGGTTTATAAGGTATCTTGTCATTTTTCTGGTTTTTATAACCATAGTATTTTTTATGAGGTTGGTATTAATTCAGATAAGGAAACCAATCGATGAGAGACTTGTCATGAAATTTATGAGGATAATGAAGCAATATGGTTATATAAGAAAAGACTCACAGGGGCTTGAAGAGTTTGTCTCTACAATAAAGGAACCATTACTGAGAGAAAGAGCCTCAGCCTTTGTGAAGGAAATAGAACCCTATCTATTTGGTCATTATTCGATTAATAAAGAAGCGAAGGAAAAACTAAAAAGGATCATTAAGGATATCGAATAATACATCGCTATAAGCCTTTATGCCTGCCTTTACATCCCATCTTGAACGGTCTCTGTTGTCTACAATATTACTGATACCCCTTATCTCCAGTAAATCTTTTCCGAAGACCTCGCAGACATGGGCAACAGCGGCACCCTCCATGTTTTCGCATATGGCATTATATTTATCTCTAAGTTTGATGGCTCTTTCAGCAGTACCTGTTATAGTTGAAAGGGTAACAAAATTTCCGGCCTTTAATGTAGCTTTAGCCTTCCTTTTTACCAGATTAACAATCCCTTTGTTAAGGGGAAATTCATTAAAGAGTTTTTTCTTCCCTTTCTTAAAAAGAGGGATGTTTATGAGGTCAAGACCATGAAAGCCGTCCTTTATGATGACCCCCTCATCACCATAAAATTCCTTTTCAGCAATGGCCACATCTCCCACTGATAGACCTGAGGATGGGTAGGCCCCTGCTATACCAAAGAGGATGAGGAGGTCAGGGGAGAATTTTTCAATTAAATAGGTTGCTCCTATAGCAGCATTGGTCTTTCCGATACCTGATATAATGAGCGAGAGCTTATTTTTATTGATCCTTCCCGTGTATATGTTAAAGGGATGAACTGAAACCCTTTTTAGGTATCCTGAAACCTGATCTTCCTCAGGCGTTGGACATATCAGGCCAATCTTCATTCCCTCAACTGCCCATTTCCGAGAACTATGAATTTTGTACATGTAAGTTCCTCAAGACCCATTGGACCCCTGGCATGTATTTTATCGGTAGATATGCCTATCTCTGCGCCTAAACCAAATTGATAGCCGTCATTAAGCCTTGTTGAGGCATTGACAAATACAGCAGAGGAATCAACCTCTCTCAAGAACCTCATCGCCCTGTCATAGTTCATCGTAACGATTGCATCAGAATGGGCAGAACCATATCTCGCAATATGTTCCATTGCCTCATCCATATCACTCACCACCTTAACATTCAGCACGAGGTCGAGATACTCCCTGTAATAATCCTCCTCCTTTACCTCCTTTATATCAGGATAAATTGATACTGTCCTGGTACATCCCCTTATCTCAACTCCGGCATCTTCGAACCTCCTGAGCATCCCTGGCAGAAATCCTTCTGCAACAGGTTCATCAACAAGCATAGTCTCCATAGCATTGCATGTGCCAGGCCTTTGCACCTTTGCATTAAAGCATATCTCTTCAGCCATTATAAGGTCCGCATCCCTGTCAACAAAGACATGACATACCCCCTTATAGTGCTTGAGAACCGGTATCCTCGAATTCTCTGTGACGGTTCTTATGAGGCCTTCGCCACCCCTCGGGATTATGAGGTCTATGAGACCTTCGAGCTTGAGCATCTCCATTATTGCCTCCCTCTCGGGTATATCAATGAATGATATGACACCCTCATGGATACCTTCTCCTTTTGCCACATCCCTGAGGACATTTACGATGGCTCTGTTTGAGTTTATGGCTTCTGAACCACCCCTTAGTAGCACAGCATTGCCTGCCTTAAGGCAAAGGCTCGTTGCATCGGCAGTAACATTAGGCCTTGATTCATAAATTATTCCTATAACACCTATGGGAACCCTCATCCTGCCAACCATCATGCCGTTTGGCCTTTGCCACATCCTTGTTATCTCACCAACAGGGTCAGGTAACTGGGCAACCTCGATGAGTCCCTGAGACATCTCGTTAATCCTTCTTTCGTTTAATGTAAGTCTGTCTATGAGAGCCTTTGAAAGACCCTTTTTCTCAGCAAATTCAATATCCTTTTTATTTTCTGCCATCAATTCTGCTGCCCTTTCCTTAAGTGCCTGAGCCATTCTTATAAGGGTCTGGTTCTTCTGGGAGGAAGATGCCTTTGCAATTGAACGTGCCCCATCCTTTGCCTCACAGGCAATTTTATGAACATAGCCTTTTATATCCATAAATACCTCCAGATACGGCAAGAGTTTT
>JBKBUA010000057.1:0-12446 GCA_046290845.1 Thermodesulfovibrionales bacterium | reverse complement strand
GGGGATTCAAGGATTCAAATAAAATAGATTTTTCAAAAGGGCTGTCTTAAATACCGTTTTAAGAGTACCAAAAAGCTCTAAAAAGGTATAAAAGAGTGTTTGCTCGGTGTTTTTAATTTTCTATCGGCAAGTTAGGGACTTATCATTTTTTCAGACTTTCGATGAGGCAATTTGATAATTTGACTTATAGTACTGCAAGGTTTTATTATAATAAAATGATTAAAGGCCTTTTGAGACATCTCAATATACTCAACATCCTATTAATAGGGATACTCGTTATACTTGCAAGATATGCACTCTACCCTGTCCCGGAGCCAAAGATTATTGTAAAACCAACCTCGCAGCAGGCTGGCATTGGCGATGATAGCGCAGAAAAGGAGGTCCCGTCTTCATCCCCTGCTGATTACATGATAATAGCTGAGCAGAACCCCTTTCATCCTGAAAGGAAGATACCTGTTGAGAAGAAGGCGGAACAGCCCTTACCGAAGCCTGAGTTTGTCCTATACGGGACTTTAATAACCGATGACCTGAGCATCGCCTACATGGAAGATAAAAAGGCGCCTGTCTCCACCCCTGGAAGGGGTAACAGGCAGACACCACTCAGGGTCGGCCAGTCCCTGAGCGGCTTCACCCTCAAGGAGATCGAGACAGAAAAGGTCGTTATGGTGAGGGGGGAGGAGACCATGACGGTCTATCTGAATGATCCGAATGTGCCGAAACAGAGAACAACAGCAATCGCTGTCCCTGCAAAACAAGGAGCTACACCTGCACCGCCTCAGCAGAGGCAGACCACTTCAACGCCACAGCCGGGACGGACAAGAGTTGTTGAGCCCAGAGCGCCTGAAGCATCAGCATCTGATATATCTAAAAATGCAAGGAAGCTTCGAGAAGAGTTTCTCGAAAAGCGAAAAAAAGAACGTGAGGAAAAATCTCTGAGATTTCAGAGAGTTCCAACAGAAAACCGGGAAAGTCAGACTCCTCCAACTCCTTTGTCAAATACGCCTGATAGCCTGTTTTGATATAATTATTAATTCAAGCCGCATCATAGTCCCCCATTCTATAAGAGTATTTCTCATTAAGAAATTCGGGAGTTATTTCATTATTCAGTATCTTAAAAAGATTCGGCACGCCTTCTTCCGTCGTAAATCCATAAGAGAGGAGACACCTAAAACTCTCTTCATATGGATTCATCCATAGTGTCACAGCATCGAGGCCTTTTTTTAGCGATATATTTTCTAAAGACTTTAAGAGAAATGTCAGGGCTGATGTATTAACAAAGAATAAATCCATAATTGATATTTCTTTTTCTCCAATCGAGCATATTGCAAATGCCTTAATGTCTCCTCTTTTAATCCTGTCTCTTACTATTACTGGTATATAATGCTTTGAAGGATTATTTCTATAACGCCATAATATATAATCGCTGTGTTTTACGATAGAAAGGCCTTGATTATCCTTCACTTTATCCCATAATACATCCAACTCTAAGCGTTTGACATATTCCCAGCCAGTTTCTATCTTAAAGAGCGGAGTCAAAATCCTTGACTTTTGAACCTTCTTTCTAAGGAGGGTAACAAATCTATGCCTTGTATAACCAAGCTGCTTGGTCCCGAGCACAGCGTGTCTTTCCGAGGGGAACCCAAATGCAAAGTCCATTGGATTTATCTCATAAAAAAGCTCGGCAGCCCTTACCATCGCACCGCGCTTTGAAAATATTCTTGCGCGGTATTTAGGATGGGTCATGACATCACATGGTTGAAAGGCCTCATATGTCCTGCCCTTGAAGTAGAATTTCGTCCTTATCCCACCATAATGGGCGATGACATTGCCGTCATCAATAGCGATTGCTGCGGTGCTTCCCCACGGAGAGTGTTTATACTTCCATTCATATTCCTTAAGGGACAACTCTCTACCAAAGCATATCTTAAACAGTTCCATTATACCATCTATATCCCTATCCTCAGCCTCCCTTATTTCCATATCATCCCTTTATCCAACTCCACGCACCAATCTCTTTAAGACACTCAAGCATAAATGCCTTCATGAAATATCGTCCTTTACCGAGGGTTCTCCACAAACCTTCATTTATTGTAAAAGTATCATCATCCACAAAGGCACCTGCAGATGGGATGAGCGTGTTAAGGGGAGACAACAGGATTAACTTTCTACCTTTATTCTTAAATCTGAGAAGAGGCGGCGCGGTAGTAATCCCCATATCTTCATATAAAGGACCCAACCCTTTATATTTGAATAACCTCTTGATATAACCCACCATCTTAAGCTGAAGTTTAAAATGCTTCCTTAGATATTTATCAGATGAGTAATTGAATTTCTCCTGTGATGATTCTAACTCCTGTCTTGCACTCTGATTATAATAATGAACGATTTGGGCATCAGGTATCATATAAAGCCTGTATCCCTTTTTCCTGACCCTCAGGCACCA
Organism: Thermodesulfovibrionales bacterium; assembly: GCA_046290845.1. Classification (GTDB taxonomy): domain Bacteria; phylum Nitrospirota; class Thermodesulfovibrionia; order Thermodesulfovibrionales; family UBA9159; genus JBBIPQ01. Next base: position 10,003 of record JBKBUA010000057.1, on the reverse strand, counting down.
ATCAGTATCCTCAAAGTAGAGTGGAAATGCCTCATCAAATCCACCCACATCGCTAATGACCCTTTTTGTGGTCATTATGCATGCGCCTGAAAGCATCTCTTGAGGGATTGGAACTTCTGATAGCCAGTATCCCAATGAATGCCTTATCCAGTTTTTTAAGATTGTGTTGTTGAGAACCCGTGAGACTGTCATTAATTCTGCCTTTAATATCCTGAAGGGTGTTACCAATTCACTAAATGGAAGCATAAATCTCATATCCTCATCCCACCATGTCCGAGGTCCGACAGCACCACAACGAGGAAACGATGTCAGTGCCTCAACCATATTATTTATGCTATAAGGAATATAAAGGACATCAGGATTTGTTATTAAAATAAAATCTCCACAGGCATTTCTTATCCCTTCATTGACCGCCTTTGCATATCCATGATTATCCTCTTTAAAGATGATCTTCGCACACCCTTCAATCTCCTTAAGTATATCTCTATCCTCTTTTCTTGAACCATTATCTACAATTATAACCTCTAATGGTATATTGTTTATGGTAGATCCTATAGAAAAAATGCACCTTTTGAGAAGATTGGAGCTATTATAATTGACAGCTATAACTGATAGCCTCTTCATATCCTCCATTCATGTGGAAGATAGCATATGCCCCATTCCTTTCTCTTCGTCTCAACCTTAAACATCTGCGATTCCATTCTGTCAAATATGCATATCCCTGTCTCATCAAGTAAGAATATGACAAACTTATATGCACTGCCAAACAGTGGAAAATCCTTAAAAGAGACAATGGTACTATACCTTCCCGGACCTCTGAATGGCTTAACACCCTGTCTTTGCATACTATCCGCATAACAGCATACACCATCGTTCCTGTCTACTGCAAAACCAACATATACATCCTTATCTTCGTATATCTCAAAATCAACATGGACATTAATATCTGATAAATACTGCAGTGAATCCTTTACCTCGTCTCCATTTACAAAAAGCCTTATCCCTTTTATAACGGCTATCTTCTTCTCATCTGTATTTATTATTGTACCTGTAACTTTCTCAGCCTTCTCCTTCTCTCTTATATGCTCCTCATACCTTGATATAACATCCTTTGTATCCCCTATAGCCTCAATCATGCCATTATGTATCCACATAGTCCTTTCACAAAAACTCGCAACTGTATAGAGTGAATGCGAACAAAACAGGATTGCTGTCCCTTGTCTCTTTATCTCCCATATCTTGTCTATGCACTTCTTCATATAGGCACCGTCTCCAACTGCCAGTGCCTCATCAATCACAAGTATATCAGCATCAACATGGACAGCTAGTGAAAATGCGAGTCTCATGTACATCCCTGAGGAGTAGTATTTAACAGGCATGTCAAAGAACTCGCCTATATCAGCAAACGATATGATGTCATCCATCCTCTTATGAATCTCATCCGTATTAAGACCATGAAGGGATGCATTGAGTAAGATATTCTCCCTGCCTGTAAATTCAGGATGAAAGCCCGTGCCGAGTTCAAGTATTGAAGAAACCCTTCCATTTATTGAGAGGTTACCTGCTGATGGCTTGATTACACCTGCAACCATCTTGAGAAGTGTGCTCTTCCCTGCGCCATTATCTCCAACAATCCCCAGTGCCTCTCCCCTTCTTACATAAAAATCAACAGGACCCACTGCCTTAAAAACACGGTGTCTCTGTGTATTTAAAAATAATTCCTTAAACCTATCAGTTGGGCTATCGTATATATGATATTCCTTTACAAGCCCCTCTGCCTTAACAATATAGGAATCTTGATTTCCCATCATAATATATCCTTAAAAGCCTCATTCGTCCTTTTAAATATAACCCATCCAACATAAAACAGAACGACGGAGACAAGCAATGGATAAAGGAATTGCCTCCAATCCGGCAATATCCCATTTATCAATATAGACCTGTATATATTTATCATCCAGTAAAATGGATTCAGATAGAATGCCCATCTTATATTCTCAGGTATTACTGATACAGGATACACAATCGGTGTTAGGAAGAAGAATGCGTTTAACGATAGTGGAACGAGTTGTGTGATGTCTCTGAAGAAAACGGTTATACTACCAACCCCGAGCGAGACACCAATGATGAGTAATACCTGTATCAAGAATGGTAAAGGTAGATATAGTAGGGAATTTATAGAGAAGTGACCAATTAACAGGAGATAGCCAAGATAGAGGAGAAGATATATAATAAAAGAGACCATTGATGAAAGCATGGTATTTAGGACACAGACCTCAATAGGAAACCTCACCTTCTTGATTATATGTCCATTCTCAAGGAATGCATAGCTACCTCTTGAGACAGACTCAGAGAAGAAGAGCCAGGGGATAAGTCCTGCAAGAAAGTATATTACAAAGGACGAAGCACCACCCTCTTCTGAGAACCTCACCTTTAGGATAGTAGAGAATACGAATGTGTAAAGGAGGATATAATAAAGAGGGGTCAATACGCTCCATAGAGGACCGAGAACAGAACCCACATACCTTGCCTTAATGTCCTTTATGAGCATATTTTTTAGGATATGCCTGCCTCTGTAAGAGTTAATAAGGAGTTCTATCATGGTAGATTATTGATCTATTATACAATTTAGTGTTTATATTTTCATGGTATAGGTATTGCTTGCAAAAAACTAACTTTTATGGTATAAATTTATTATAACACAAGTGATAACTATTGAACTCTTACAACTCCTTGAATACAGGCCTGGGAAGGAAGATGGGAGGAAGGTTTAAGAGGCGATAAAGATTGGGCCTTCTGTTATAGAGAAGAAGGCAAGGCGGCTATTTCCACATGTAATTTTTAAAGATGTTACCTTCTTAAAAAAGCTGTAATTGGGTATTTACACCGCTTTAAAAAACATATTCAGAAAGGAAATATGTTACCTGGCTATTGATCGCTATATAATAGAAAACAATCTCATCAGGATTTCCGATAAGGAAAAGAAAATGCTGAAGGTTAAAGAAATGCTTAATAAAATTAAGAAATCCTCGCATAATTAACCATAAATAATATCCATCGTAAAAAGGTTTAAAGAAGATATGGTAAAAGAGGGTGATATTACTTTCATATATATAGAAAGACCGGTCCGTGAAGTATCTCCTGAAGTGGCATTACTAAAAAAATTATCAAAGGAGACCTTTGCTGATAATCACTGTGTGACTATTCTTTCTAATGATCCTTCGCATATTACTATAAATGAAATAATCAAAATTTCTAAAACCCTATACATTGCAATTTCGTTAGATAACGCGATCTATTACTCAAAAAATTGGCTGCCACCTTTGATGAAAGCGCTGAACGAGGGTTATGAATTAGCCTCTCCCGTCTGTAGTGATATCTTTGAGATTAATATGCCGTATTATACACCATTAACATTTAATGAAGTGGCAGAAGAAGTAAGGGAAAGATACGATGGAAAATACCTTAATCCATTGCAATTCCCTCTTCTCGCCTTCTTAATGGAAAAGAAAAGCCTTCAAAAGGTAAACCCAGATACCCCTCTATCCGAACTGCCAAGAAAATTAAAGTCTGTCCTTGTCCCATCATCACTTACTCACCGCTTTGGGGACTATTATGGTTCCTTGAGAGATGACTTACTCCCCTTTATCCCTCATGGCATAAAAAAGGTCCTTGACATAGGCTGTGCACGGGGACTCCTTGGAGAACTCATAAAAAGGGAGAGAGGGTGTGAGGTCTATGGTGTGGAGTTAAATAGGGAGATAGCAGATGATGCTGCTCGTAGATTAGATAAGGTCTTTTGTATGAATATTGAGAATGCGGAATTACCCTTTGATAAAGATATTGATGTTGTAATATGTGCAGACCTATTAGAACACTTAATAGACCCATGGGGACTTTTGAAAAGGATAAAGAGATGGCTCAGGGATGATGGTATCATCATAGCATCTATTCCAAATACAGCGCACTATTCCATAATCTTAGACCTCCTGAGAGGAAGATGGGACTATATACCGTGGGGACTTCTCTGTATCTCCCATCTTAGGTTCTTCACAAAGAGTACAATAGAAGATATGTTTGCCAGATCAGGATATACCTTAATGACTCTTAAACCTCAGGATATTCCTTTACACTTTAAAAATCTAATAAGAGAAAGGCTTTCTGAGTTTATAAAGATAGAAAAGGTGCAAGAAGAGATATTTTACACGGGTTACTATACCGTTGCGAAAAAGAGAAAAGATTAGAAATGTTCAATCTATTAAGAATAACTTACCTTCTTGAAAGTACAGAACTATGGGGTGGAAATAAAGTAGTATTTGAACAGGCAGAGGCACTTTCTGAAATAGGTTATGATGTAACAATACTCTCAAAGGATTCGGGACCTGATTGGTATAAATTAAGACTGCCTGTTAAACAAGTCCCTTCTTTTAATTCAAACACAATACCTGAATCTGATATTGTGATAGGCACATATTGGTCTACTGTTCGGCCTGCCCATGAATCAAATAAGGGCGTAACTATTCACCTTTGTCAGGGTTATGAGGGTGACTTTAAAGAACTACAGCATCGAAAGGCGGAGATAGATGAGGTCTATTTATTAAAGATTCCAAAGCTTACAGTCTCACCACATCTGGATAAGTTCCTTAAAGAGCGGTTTAATGCAGAGACATACTATATAGGACAGATGATAAATAGAGGTCTTTTTTATCCATCCCATTCACCCATTCACCCATTCACCCATTCACCTGTAAAAATCCTCATTGTTGGGCCTTTTGAAGCTGATGTAAAAAACATATCCACTGCTTTGAGGGGTATCTCCATTGCAAAGAGAAGACTTAAGATACCAATAAATGTCATAAGAGTTTCCCAATGCCCTCTCTCAAAAAAAGAAGAAGATATAATAAAGCCTACTGTATATTATTTCCATATTCCATTTTCTTCTATGGGCGAAATTTATCGTAATGCGACCCTCCTTATTTCTATTTCGAAAGAGGCCGAGGGTTTTGGACTACCAGCGCTTGAGGCGATGGCATGCGGGATTCCAACCATCCTTAGCAGGATACCATCTTACATGAGTCTTGATGAAAGACAGGATTATGCCTTGTTCGTTGACCCCACAGATGCGAAATCTGTTGCAATGGCTATAAAGGAAATGGTCAATAACAAAGATTTAAGAGAACACCTCATTAAACGAGGGTTAGAGGTATCGGCTAAATTCACCAAAGAAGAGGTGATCAAGAGGCTTACATCTGCATTTGGGGAGATTCTTAGGAAGGACAAGCTTATGAAGACCAAAAAATTCTGGGACGGCTACCATCTTACTATGAAATCCGAACAAAGGATTCACTGGTGGGATTCACCTATAATAATGGAACACTGTCAGAGGCTTGTTACGGGTAACCCAAAGACAGATATTTACAAGTTCCTTAAGGATAATTTTATCCATAAAACCCTTGAGCAAGGATTAAGCATCTGTAGCGGTTCAGGAGAATTTGAGAGAGGGCTTATTGATAGGGGAATATGTAAAAGGATTGATGCCTATGAAATATCAGATGAAAGAGCCAGTGAGGGGAGGAGGATAGCGAAGGAGAAGAATTATCCCATAACATTTCATATAGAAGATGTGAATAAGGCATTCTTTAAGAAAAACCATTATGATATATTCTTCTCATGGTCAGCACTTCATCATATAGAGAATCTTGAAGGTGTATGTGAGAATGTTAGTGAGGCATTGAAGGATAGAGGGCTTCTGGTTATTCAGGAATTTGTGGGACCGAGCCAGTTCCAATGGACTGATAAACAACTTGAGATAGCTAATAAGATATTAAATCTACTACCTGAACGACTACGAACCCACCAAATAGACGGCACCCTAATAACAGAGAAAAAAAGACCATCAATAGATGAGATGAATAAGATAGACCCATCAGAGGCTATCAGGTCTGAGGAGATAATACCTGTTATTGAGAGATATTTTGATGTGAAGATGATTAGATACTTTGGTGGTTCAATCTTTAACCTACTTTTCAATGGTATAATTGGAAACTTTGACCACGATAACGAGAATGATATAGCATTAATAAAATTAATTCTACTCCTTGAAGAGACCTTAATAGAAGAACATATCTTAAACAGTGATTATGCGGTTATAATTGCAGAAAAAAGTTAGCCCCTTCGTCTTTTGTGATAACACAAGAAAACAGTCCACGCAGTAATGCTAACGAGTGAGACAAGCAAACCTATCTTAATAACAAGAGGATTGTAATAAAACCTTACTTCGCTCTTCCCCCCATTGACTATAACGCCTCTTAGCGCACCAAAAACCCTTATAACATCCTTGTCCTTACCATTCACCTTTACCCTCCATCCAGGATAATAAAGGTCGCTCAGGACAAGAAGTCCTCCTTTTGATTCCACTTCTAACACAATCTCCTGAGGGGCATATCTCTTAATAACAATCTTATCACCATTACCTTCTCCCAAAATGGAATAATGATAATCCTCCCCCACCAGCCCCATCTCCCTAAAGTCAAGACCATTCTGAAGTTCTTTTATAACATGATAAATGCCCTCCGCCTGTTTCACTCTATGCAATATAAATGCCCTATTCATAACATTCTCATTTTCATAGAGATTAATATCACCATATACACCCTTGAACTTCAGGTATCCCAATTCTCTACTATGCATATCAATCAGTTTAAAACCGATTTTCTTTTCCTCCTCATAACCGGGAGAAAGCCCAAAATCTCCCAGCACCACCTCTCCTTTCCCATACCCTTTATCTTCTAAGATAACATCAATGGTCTTTCCAATTAGGTTTGAAACATTAATCCAATAATCATTCCATCCTTTAATATCTTTGAGAATAACCGACTTTCTACTATCATCCAAGCCAAACTCCAGTTCGAGATGATTCTCTTCTGAACCATCCTTTACCGCAAGTCCTACAAATAAATAAGGCTCTGTGATTGTAATCCTTGACTTGAATTTGAAACCTCTATTAAAGAAGAGAGAAAATCTCCTTTCACCTGCGATCTCGTGAAACCCATAACCCCTTCCACCCTTGATGTTATGATTCTTCATGGCTTCAAAGAATCTTATCCATCTCAATGAGATGATATTCCTTTTCAATGCCATCTCAAGTCTGCCTTGCTCTAACCTTTCCTTAGTGAGAATATATTTGACTCCTAAAAGGTCAATCCATGGTGATGTTCCTGCTATCAGTATATCAGGATAATTCGTATATGGAACACTAAAGCTTATAAGGTTTTCAAAAAAGAGATAATAATCCTTCGGCACCAGCACATCAATCCCTCTTATATCATATAAACCGTTAGCATTACTTATAAGTGGTGGGATAATATCTCCATCACCTATTATTCTATATGGGTGTTCTTCTTTTATGACCTTAAGGATAGGTGGCTCTTTATATGGAAAATATCTATTCGGGTGGTCCTTTGGCATGTATAGATATAACTCAAGAACAAGAACACCGAGGATAAGACAGCCAAGCACTCTCTTTTTAAAGACATAAAAGATAATACCTATGACAATAAAGAACAAAAGGTTACCTGCCATAATCTTACCTATGTAAAGTTTATCATTAGAAGATGCACTTTGAAGAAGGGAATAAAAGTATATAGTTATAACTATAACCACTATACCAAGGGCTATATAAAAGATCTTCTTTTTATCCTCCATTAACCTTTCAAGTGAGGATGCGGATATAACACTAAGAGAAAAATGAAGCATGGAGTGATATTTAAGAAATGTTATATCCCTGAAGATGGGCAGATTAGGAATCAGCCAGTATGGCAAAAGACCAAAAAGCTGTAAGAATAAAAGGCTTGAGAATACAACAAAGGAGAGGTTTTCTTTCAAAACCCTTTTATCAAAACATCCATAGATAAAAAGCAAAAGCACGGTCATGCCTGAATAGAAGACCATTATATCAGGTTTCCATTGTAGCCATGAATTATATAAATAGTTCTTCCAGCCGAGAAAAAGTGGCTGCCAGAGTGAGATAGAGGTCAGTAATGGCAGGGTATGTCCTGCAGAGCCTGTTCTTATTGATTTTGCGAGAGGCGATGCGTATAAATTCAACTCTAATACAGGGAAAAGGTAAAAGGCAGATAGGCAGAAAGAGGAGATAAAGACCAAAAGTAGTATTTTCAGTCTGATAATGATTCCCTTCCATCTCTCCTCTGAAAAGCCTCTTTGAATGGTATAAATGGAAAAGACAGATGATCCCATAACTACATCATGTATCTTCCCAGCTATGATACTCAAGGCAATACATATAGAAAGGGAAAACAAATCTTTTGCCTTTCTCCTATTTTCCCATCTCTCATAAAAGTAGAAATATCCTGGTATATACATGATAGAGCTTAGAGGATGAAGATTTATCCACCAGATAGAGTATCCTGAGAGCATAAAGGATACCGCACCAAAAAGAGATGCTATCTCGGAGAGCCTTTTCTCCCTTAAAAAGAGATATGTGAGGATACCTGCCAAAAAGAGCCTTAATAAAAAGAACATATCCTGAAGAAAAGGGGTTGGATAGAGGTTCAGAAAAAACTTGATTGGATTGATTACCTCACTATTAGGATTAGCGAGCAAAGGGATGCCCAACCCTTCATGGGGATTCCACAGGGGGAGATGACCTTCTTTAATGATATTACTAATGATATAAGGATTAGGTTCATTTGTCCATGCATGACCACCTGCATCTATTGAAAAAGGATAATTGGGTTTATAACCATTAAACCCATACGGTCCATTTATCGACATCCCCGGAAGCAGGGATGATGTGGATAAGGTCTTCCCTAAGAATACAACATCAAAAAAGAATACCAGCAGGAGGGATATAAGTGTTAATACAGGAGCGGTCTTTTTAAACACATTCTAATCTATCACAATCATCTTCCTTTATCAACCTTAATTACCATATAATCCGCAACGAGAGATTCTTCGCTTCACCCAGGGTCAGAATGACACTTTGTGATTACTCCCTTGCCACCCTGAATACCACCTTGCAATTACTCCATTGTCACCCTGGCGTTAACAAAGGGTCTTAAAATGTTAGTTTTAGGCTACAGCACGTTACAAACTTCAGATTCCTCTGCTAACGCATCGGAATGACAGAGGTGAGGTGTAATTATAACGGGGCAGGCATAATGCCTGCCCCGTTGAACAGATAGCAAAATACCTCTACTTCACAACAATGCCTGCAACTACTGCTAACTGATTGTTCGTCTCGTCAGACTCATCATTGTCATCACATGCATCAGCCACTCCTATTACCCTCCATGTCCCTGATGCCTGCTGCCACTTGCTCGGTGGTAAGGTGTATCCCTTAACATTACTATAACTACCCCCTGCTCCAAGTGCTGGTATATTCGCAGTCCCTACATATACATCCCCTCCATCAAGCACTGTATCCCTCGATAGATAGAAATCAAGACACGATGCATTCGAATTACCGTTTCCCTGATTTGTTACTGTATAATTTACAAATACACCCCTTATCATCGGCGTCCCATATGTCCTTATCTTTGCAATGAGATTGGAGATGATGAGGTCAGGGCCGCCACCGCAGATATATTTAATCTCATTCTCAGCAAATGTCACACCCTCTGAAAAGGTAGCAAAGGTATCATCAAGCATACCGTTAAGAAGCGTCCTTCCACTATTCCCTTCTATAACCACAGCATTACCATTTGGAAATGTACCAGTTGCTACACCACCGCCTATTGGGGCTAATCCCATAGACCAAATTAGCCAGCCTGGATTTGATAAATTGATTGTTCCTGGAAGTCCAACCCATACTGGATGGCCATCTGTAAATATGGGAGATTGATCATTAGCGCCTGTGTCAGACCCCTCACAGGCTGCCCCCACTGTTGCATCCCTGCGCCAATCCGCAAGAATAGCACGACCACCTGCGGCTACATAGTTAGCCAATGGGGAATCAAAGGGGTGCCCGCCAGCGGACGCTTGG
>JBKBUA010000056.1:0-12590 GCA_046290845.1 Thermodesulfovibrionales bacterium | reverse complement strand
TCTGTGAGGTCTGCTGATTAGCTCCTTCATTAAGGCCGTTGGCTGAAGAGGATAGCTCCTCCGAAGAAGAGGCAATATGGTGAGAGCCATCCTTTATATTTTTAATCATACCCCTGAGATTCGAGACCATTCCCTCAATCTTCTCAGCAAGCAGTCCTATCTCATCCTTTGAATTGATATTATTCACCTCTAACAGATTTCCGCTTGCTATTTTTTCGACCCAATCAGAGATGCGACTAAGATTCCATTTTATAGGCCTTATGAGGAAAAAGATAGAGCTAAATATAAGCAAAAGGATGATAATGGCGTAAACCGTAAGTGTTAAGTATAGCAAGGTATTTTGTTTACTTTTAGTATAATTAATCTCATGGTCCATAAGTTTCTTCACCCCGATCCTCATCTCTGTTAATGCTTCCTGGAGCTCTTTAAGAGCTGGTGATGTCTCTTCTTGATATATCTTCCTGGCAAGGTCTGCCCGTCCTTCCTTAAGAGCAGCTATTATCTTTGAAGCTGTGGCATGAAGCCTTTTATGCGGCTCTTCTATTGCCTTCCACTCCTTTTCCAGTTCTGCTGGGGGTTTGAAGCTGTAATACCATTTACCGAGGTCACATTGAGTTGGATCCAGGGACTTTGTAAACTCCTTACCGAGCATTATTGTGTCCACAGCGAGGGTTTCTGCCCACTTGTAATGGTCTATGGTACGTGAGCCGAGTATTGTCTGAATCTCTGGGTACTCACCGATCCTTGAGAGACTGTCATGGCCTTTTTCAATATTAATAACAAAAACCACAGCCATTATAATTAGCAAAGTTGAGATTGAACCCACACTTAAATAAAGTTTCTTAGAGATCGTCATGGTACCTCCCTGATCCTTAATTTTGCTTCCATTCCCTCTTTATCTCATCGAGGAGACTCACGACATAGTGTGATGCCTCTTCCATCTCCTTAAAGAGCTTTTCTGCCTTTGCCCTATCACCTGCGTTATATGATAGGACTGCTTCCTTTCCGAGAGAATGAACCCTATCATGATAAGCCTCTATCTCTTTAAAGGGTTTCATCCCTCCACACCTTTCCATCCCTTCACCATAATACCATTTACCAAACCTGCACTTTGTATGATCCGCTAATTTCTCTGGGTCAAGCCTCTCATCGCCTCTGAGATGGGCAGAAATCTTATTGACCCATGTCCTGTGGTCTCCTTTTGCGAGGTCCAGTATCATGAGTTCACTACCTGTTGTCTTGAAGGTATCTACGGAGCCTCTCAGTTCTTCTGCTACCTTTGTCAGTGCACTTACGTGATGCGTCATGTCACCTGCCATTACCTCCATATCCTTTGCTATGGCTGAGGTCTTTTCAATATTTCTTGCCACCTCCTCCGATACTGAGGACTGTTCATCTGTTGCGGTAGCTATCTGCGTTATCTCATCCCTCACCTTCTGGACAGATTCGACTATTGCCTGAAGGACGTTACTCAGGTTCTTTACATGGCCTGTTGCCTTTGTCACGTTATTTGATGCCTCGGCCATTGAAAAGGTTGTTTGCTCTGATTCCGCCTGAACTGCCTTTATCTTTGTTGAGATCTCTGTCGTTGCCTTAATCGTCTTTTCAGCCAGTTTTCTCACCTCATCAGCAACTACAGCGAATCCACGACCCTGTTCCCCTGCCCTTGCAGCCTCAATCGCTGCATTCAGGGCGAGGAGATTTGTCTGATCCGCTATCTCTTTTATGAGTGTCACTATGTCGCCTATCTCGGAAGACCTTTTATTCAATCTCTCTATAAGAGTTGAGAGTTCCACAGTTGAGTTATAGACCTTGTTTATCGTCTCTACGGCTATCTCTGTTACCTCTTTCCCGCTCTCTGCGATCTCGAGGGCTTCTGAAGAGGAACTGGAGGCAGTGGATGCATTTCTTGCGATGTCTGTTATTGTCTGGCTCATCTCCTCGGCTGCGGCGGCTATCTGGTGTGCTTGGGAAGACTGGTTTTTCGCTCCTTCTGAGATTTTTCCCGAGGCCGGTCTTATTGCATCAACAGCATTAACAACATTATTTGCAGATGAGAGTATGCTGTTAATTGTCTTATTAAAGTATTGGACCATGCTGTTCATGCTCTTCGATAAAGTACCTATCTCATCTGTCCTGCTGTTATCTATAATGACCCTTAAATCACCTCGAGAGAGTTGTTCGACCTTATCAATAAGGCTGCGTAAAGGTCTAAAAATAGTGAAAACCATAAGAAATATCAGAACTGTTACAGCCGCAATACCGACTATGCCAAGGCCGAGGTAAAGATTTCTCGCCGAAGATATTATCCTAAAGGAACGGTCGAGGGGTATCTTTATGCTAACGGCACCGAGAACAGTGCCCTCCTTCACATTATGGCAGTTAAGACAGTTCTTGCCCATGAAATTAGCCTTCGCTATATATGGATATATGCCACGAAGGGCATCGCCTTCCAGGGTTATAACCTCAATTCCTGTTTCCAAAACCTTTTTTTCAAGTTCATCAAAGGCATAATCACTTTCTTCTCCCCTACCAAAGTCTTTATCTGTTTCCTCTGAACGGATAACATGGACATTAGCAATATGGGACATCTGCTCTAAAAAAGGCTTTTTCCCATCTTTAAATTTCCCTGTTATCATCATCGTTGTCAGGGCATCCAGGACGGTATCCCTGTATGCGGGAAGGGTTGAGTTTTTTGCCTCATCAATGATAATGTCTTTTGTCTTATATGTAGTTACGATCATGGTGATGATTATCCCTATGCTTACCAGCCCTGCTACAGGCAGGGCTATCTTATTTTTCAGGGAAAGGTTTTTGTAAATTTTTAATGACATAGCATCTCCTTTTGTCCTTTGTTCTATATAGAATAATCGGAAAAATCTTAAAAAACTTTAGCCTGAGAATTTCTCGATCTGCTTAGGTTTTGAGACTCAAGTCCTATGTGACAGGCTGTTAAGGTATCGAAGTAAAACATCAGGTTCGAAGACCCTCTTAGATGCCTGACATATAATATTGAAACGGTGATAAGGCTGGTTTTAAAATGGCGATAATTTATTTTTATAGTTTTTGCATAACAAAGGCAGAAATGAAGATATTTGACTTTTACCTTTATCTAATAAGATAAAGTCAAGATTCAAGACTTGACCTCTTGCCTCCTGTTCTGCCACGGAATTTGACTATTTCAATCTTTTAGCTTCAACTGTTCTATTTTTCCCATCAAAAGTGGCGTAGCCAATCTTATTCCCCTTCTTGTCAAAGAATTCGTAGTTTATAGCGACCAATTCTCCTTCTTTATAAGTGTATTCTACCTTTACAGACCCACTTGCGGTTGGAGCTGTCTTTGACCATGTGAGGGTTCTTTCGGTTCCACGCTGTTCAATCCTTCCTGTCCAATCTCTGTTTGCAGGGTCAGTTATTCTTCCTGGGTCAAAACCCATGGATGCTGCCTGCTCAGGAGCGAGAAGATGCCTTCCACATAAATCTGTGCTCCTGCCCCGCCCTCCCGATGCTGATTCCGAGGGATTTATAATTGTTTCTCCTTTACTAACCTTTGAGCCCTTTTCTTTCTCAAAGCCTGACTTAGTGACTTCGCCTGGAGAGGTTTTGGATATGGGAGGACCCTCCGTTGATCCTGGGCTTTCAGGGGAAGGATTTACTCGAGTCCATCTAAGTTTTTTAGCGAGTCCTTTTCTTTCTGCCTCAGCCATCGTATTAATATATTCAGGTATAGTAGTTTGGACTACTCCTGAACCTGCGTTAACTATGCAACCCCCAGCAACTCCTTCAGGGTCGCAATTTCCACGCACACCCACTGCCGAACTCTTTGAAGGCGAAGAAGATGACTTAGTCCAATCAGGCAGTTTGTCTGTAATCCATGATCTTGCCTTTCTTATTCCTTCCAAAACTGGATTTGGGTCTTTACGTTCTGTATTCAAGGTAACCTCACTCTTTGGAGCAAGGGAAAGTGTCTGTTTATCATTCATTACTATTACACATTTATCCTCTGATGTATTTTTAAAAGTTGTTGTTCCGTCAGGATTTGCAGTTGCCTCTACACATTTGTTTCCCTGGAAATCATATCCTTCATAACAAACATTTTCAGCATGATAAGAAGATGTTTCTCCCTCCATAATCTGTCCCTGCCTTCCAACAGATACTGATGGCTTGGTGGGCAAACCTGTAAGCTCTGCCGCCCCTGGGAGAGTATACTTCTTCATTCCACCCATTGTCTTTTCAACACCCTGGCAGGGGTCATTTCCAATCGCTGGGGCTGAAAAACCAATAGAAAAGATTGCCCTTCCAACTTCATTTCGAGCTTCCTCTTTTTTAACATTCTCTTTTCTGTATAATTTCTCCTGCGTCTTTTTGTAGAATCCCTCCTGAGCCTGTAGATAATTAACAACCGAGAAAAAGAAAGTAGTAGTTAAGAGATTAATTAGGATTTTTTTATACATTTGTCACCTTCCTAAAGTCCTAAGAGCTGTTTTATTATCTCTGCTGCCACAGGGTTCATAAGCGTAAGGGCTATTACCATAAGGATGATTAAGAAATTGAGTTTCAAATCCACCCTCTTTATCTCAGCACCAAGACCTGTTCTGACATTCTCAATCTTTCCTTCAAGGTTTACCCTTACATTCTCAATCTTGCCTTCAAGATCTGCCTTTATACCGTGCATCTCTGCCCTTACACTCTCAATCTTGCCTTCAATATCTGCCTTAAAGCCATGCATCTCTAACCGAACACTCTCAATCTTCCCCTCAAGGTCTGTCCTTACACTCTCAATCTTCCCCTCAAGGTCTGTCCTTACATTCTCAATCTTCCCCTCAAGGTCTGCCTTAATGCCAAACATCTCTGCCCTGATGCCATTTATCTTTTCCTCAAAGAGTTCCCTTGTTACAAACTCCCTTCGTATGGCATTAAGAAGCTCTTCCTTTGTAGTTGCCCATTTATACTCGGTTGCCTCGGAGATGGTTGTCTCAAGGGACTTTACAACAGTCCTTGCATCTTCTTTCCCAAGCCCCCTTTCAAGGGCCTCATAGACCTCTAATGGAAGTGTTACAGGCATCCTGACTTAATTATATTAAAACCTATGAAGGACGTCAAGGATTCTGCAGCTTTCCAGCCTTAAGCCTAAGGACTTCTTTAACATTGATCTCATCGATCCTGTGCAAGCATGTTATACTATCTATGTGTTAAGCCAGAGGATAAGGGAAAGAATAGATTTCCTGCTCTCAAAGGAGAAGGGAACGATCTATAAGGAACCTGGCGGTAGGATAAATATCTGCCTTATCTATCCGAATACATACCATCTTGGCATGTCAAACCTTGGTTTTCAGGGGATATATACATTACTTAACAGCAGGCATGATGTTGTCTGCGAGAGGTCATTTCTGCCTGATGAGGAGGATATAGAGGAGTTTGTGAGAACAGGTTCGGAGATCGTATCAATGGAATCAAAGAGGCCCTTAAACAGGTTTGATATAGTAGCCTTTTCAGTCTCCTTTGAAAATGACTATCCGAATATACCTATCATTTTAAAGCTCTCTAAGATACCTCTCTTCGCCTCAGAGCGAAAGGGGGAAAACTATCCTCTCCTTATCATGGGCGGTATCTGTGCCTTTTTTAATCCTGAGCCTATTGCGGAGATCTTTGATATATGTTTTATTGGAGAGGCAGAGGAGATGCTTGAGGAGTTTCTCGACCTCTATAAGGGGTCGGTTAACAGAGAAGAAGTCCTCAGAGGTTGTCTGAGAATTGAGGGCCTTTATGTGCCTAAGTTCTATGAGGTGGAGTATGGTAATGGCTCTATCCTGAAAAGGAGACATCTAAAGAATGCCCCTGAGATGATAAAAAAGAGGTTCGTGAAGGACCTAAACAAGTATCCCCTCAAACCATCGATAATAACCCCTGAGACGGAATTCTCTCAGATGTATCTTATTGAGGCGATGAGGGGATGCCCATGGAGCTGTAGATTCTGTGTTACAGGTTATGTCTATAAGCCTGTAAGGAAAAAGGATAAAGACCGTGTAATTGATGAGATCAGAACGGTCTCTGACACAGATAGGTTTGGACTGATAGGTCCATCCCTTAGTGATCATCCTGATATAGGGGATGTCCTGAGACTTGAAGGGGTTGAGTTCTCAATTACATCCCTCAGGGCAAGCAGGAGGAGTGCTGATATCGTAAGGCTTCTCAAGGGTTCAAAGAGTGTATCAATAGCTCCAGAGGCAGGTACCGAGAGGCTGAGAAGGGTCATTGATAAGAGGATAACAGAGGAAGATATAATCGAGACATCGAGGCTTATCCTCTCAGAGGGTATAGAGAATCTGAGGCTTTATTTCATGATCGGCCTTCCAACAGAATCAGAAGAAGATATTGATGGAATAGTTACACTCGTAAAAAAGATAAGAGATACTTCACCGAGGGGCAATATCGTTCTTACTGTAAGCACCTTTGTACCAAAGCCCTTTACACCCTTTCAGTGGCATCCAATGGAGATCCCTGAGATTGTTAAGGCACGCCTCAAGATTATTAAAAAAGGGCTTCAGCATCTAAGGGGGGTTAAGGTCTTCCATGATGTGGCGAAGTATGCCTATATGCAGGGACTCTTTTCAAGGGGCGACAGGAGGATTGCGCAGGTTCTTAAGGTAATGAGCAATGGCAGGGACTGGAAAAAGGCATGTCTTGAGGTAGGTATTGACATTGATTATTATATATTCAGAAAAAGGGACTTCGAGGAGATATTACCCTGGGATTTTATTGATTGCGGAATACCAAAGGAGAGGTTATGGAGAGAATATCAAATGGCATTGATGAGATAAGATAGCAGGGGTTTCATATATGAAGGAGAGAACCGATGTTAGCAGACATTTATTATTATCATTGCCACCTACCAAAACATTTCTGTGGATTGAGGGTATTGAGCCAATATCTTCTGATAATAGATTTGTGCAAAAGGATTGGCGGTGGTGTTTAGAACAGGGTAAGAATATATTTGAGCAGAAGGATTTAAAATCTGTTTTCAAAAAAATAGAGGATATATTTCTCTTTGGTGAGAAAGGTTTTATTGTCAGAAATCTGATATTGGAGACTTCTAAGGATTTATTCTACCTATGGAATCTTATCCTGTTTCCAAGAATAATTAGAAAAAATCTCTCGACAATCTTAATCTCACCTATAGAATATAGCCATGATTTGTCTTTATTTAGAAATGAATCTGATAAACCTCTTAAATTCCATATAATGAAGGATAGGATTAAATGGTGTAGAGAGAATTTTTTCAGGATAATCACTAAAGGATTCGCTGATGCCAATTTTCCACTGACAATATATGAAGAGATACTCTTTAAACACATGAAATCTGCAGGCCTACATCCTATACCTCAATATGCAATAAGGAATGTCTATAACGACCCACTCTATGATTATAGACTGGATTTTGCCTTTGAAAATGAAAAGGTGTATATAGAATGTGATGGGTTACATCATTTTCATGATGAAGAACAGAGGCGAAAGGATATGGAAAGAGATCTGATCCTGAAAGATTTTGGCTGGAGGGGTATCAGATTTTTGAATTCAGAGATAGAGAAAAATCCATCTGAATGTGTAAAAAAAATTAAAGAATTGCTTGAATCTTCTAAATTATCTGAAGAGCCACAAAGGAAAGATACAGGTACTACAATTGATAATATTTGCAAAAAATACGATATTGAACTTGACGAAGATCAAAAAAGGGCCGTAGCCCATGGAGGTGGTCCGGCAGTGGTTATAGCAGGGCCTGGGGCAGGTAAAACAAGGGTAATAGTGGCAAGGGTGGTTTATCTGGTAGAAAAAGGAATTGACCCTGGTACAATAGTGGTTATTACATTCACGAAAAAGGCTGCTGAGAATCTCAAGGAAAGATTACAGAGTAAAGTAGGCGACCGAGTCAGGCAACTCATTATATCCACTATACATTCTTTTTGTCATAACCAGATAATAAGGCCATATTATAAGATTAAAGAGAAGGAACCCCCAAGGCCATTGAAGGACAAAAGGAAATGGATTTTGCCTATATTCAATAAGCTTAAAACTAGACATAACATTAGTCTGGATGTTGATGGAGTAGTTAAACTTATAGAAGGCTTACAAACACTATCTATACATAAAGATTTTAGAGAATTAATGAGCAATGAAGAGGTCAGAAAACATATACTTAAGGCTGAAGATAGAAGTTTGACAAAGACGGATATTGAATTTCTCGAAAAGGTTTATAATCAGTATAAAAAGTTGAAAGAGGCTAATAATGAGATTGATTTCGAGGATATTATAGGTCTCTCCTATACCTTTCTAAAAGAGAATCACAAATTTAGAGAAAGGATTCAAAAGGATTATACTCATATCATTGTTGACGAATACCAGGACACAGGCTCCTATATTCATGAGTTGCTTCAGGTTATTGCTGCACCTCAGGATAATCTTTATGTAGTAGGTGATGATGATCAAAGCATCTATGGTTTTAGAGGAGTGACACCAAAGGTTATAGTGAATTTTGATAAAGATTATCCATTGGCCCACTTCTACGTTCTTAATACAAATTATCGGTCTAAAAGATTGATTGTTGATTATGCAAATAGGCTTATAAAGCATAACAGAAATAGATATCCTAAGACTATAAAATCATATGAAACTTCAGAGGGCAAGGTAGAGATTAATCGATATGAAGATGAACTTGTTGAGGCTTCCGTTATTGTAGAAAAGATATGGCGTAAGATTCATAAAGAAGGTTGTAAACCCGATACGGATAAACCACCTTTTGCAATATTACTCAGAGCAAGGCATATAGCTCATAACTTTATTGAGGAATTAGCAAAAAAGAGGATTAGTTTTGATTTTCCTGGTACTAAATCGTTAGATAATTTTTATGATAGAGAGGGAATCAGACATATAATTTCCTATTTGAAGATTGCCATATTTGGTTATAACAAACCTTGCGAAGATGAGTGGATTGGCGAAAAGACAGGTATCCTGAATGTTCCAAATAGATATATAGATAGAAGTAGGTTTTTAAGATTGCTCTCATCGGGTAATAATTTTTTCAGGGATTATCAGCTATTTGAGACAGGATTTAAAGAGTCAGTAAAACGGCATTTAAGAAGTCTTAAAGATTCACTTGAGGTGATAAGAAAAGAGATATCCTCTGGAAAGAATATGGATAAAATAATAGCCTCCATTAGAGAGAGATTTGGTCTCGATAAATATTTTCTGAGGCATGATTTTTTTGGCAATGATGATGAAAGTATCATTGAGGACATGGATCTATTTGAGAGCAAGGTCAAGGCTCACGAGTTTGTGGATTTGCAGGATCTTTTAAGCCATATTGAAAGTTTTTCAAAGGCAATAAAGGAAAAGAAGTCTGAGTTGCCGTTTGTCAGGATAGATACAATACACGGGGCAAAGGGTCTTGAATTTGAACACGTATTTATACCCATGGTCAATGATAAATATCTGCCCAATAGAAGGAACTCACTTAGTGAGGATGATATCGAAGAAGAGAGAAGATTACTTTATGTAGCAATGACACGTGCAAGGTCTGAGTTATATATCTCGTTCAACAGATATGTTGGCCTAAAAAAATCTGAACCATCCAGATTCTTGAGTGAAATCGAACAATGGGTTTGATTGAAAGCATTAAGTACTATCCAGATAATGCATTTTTGTTGGGTTAATGGAAAGGGATGAAATGGACAGATCAGAAAAGAGCAGAATTTATCAGTGCAACAGTACGACCCTGCTACAGTCAGTTGCTCTATCGCACCGTCGCTCGGTCGGCTATTAATACACTGTAAAACTTATGACACTAAGGGAATACATAGAAAGGATCGTTTCTTTACAAAAAAAGAGGGATTATACATCTGCCTATAGTCTCCTTCAGGAGGCTATTTCTTTTTATCCTTCAAATGGATTTCTCCAGACATCAGAGGTGTTTCTTCTACTGAAACTGGGAAGGCTAAAAGAGGCGAAGCAGAAGGCAGAGCAACGGATTGCGATATTGAAGGATAATCCTTTCTTCCTGAGGACCTATGCAGAAATACTCTCAAAGGAGAGGGATAGTAAAGGACTCCTTAACCTATCAGACAGACTCAGATTAACTCCGGTGAGGGATGAAAGGTTATACACCTATCTTGCTGGTATCTTGATAAGAATTGGTGAGAAACAGAAGGCGATAGAATTGCTAAATTCAGGTCTTTCCTATATGCCTGGAAACAGGGAATTAAGTTCATATCTCGAGAAACTTAAAGAAGGCTCTCAGGATGGAGGAATAAATTATTATCGTGAGAGATACAGGGATGTTCCCCCTGAAAAGGCAATCATGGAGATAGAGAATATCTTGATCCTTCCTGATTATAAAAGCGATATTTCGCTAAGGCTATTCCTCGCAGAGCTTTATAAAAAGACAGGTAACCTTAAAAAGGCTATTGAGGTATATTCTGAATGCCTTAAGATAAAGGACAGCCCTCATGTGAGAAAGCTCCTCGGCTTCGTCTATTACAAGATGGGAGATATGGATAGGGCCTTTCTCTATCTCAAGGATGCCTTTCTTGACAACCCTCAGAACCACGCCCTTTATAACACGATAGCAAAGATCATAGAAAAGACCTCGAGAGCCAAAGAAGCAGAGGCATTGATTAACGAGACATTGAGCAGGCATCCAGAGGCAAGGCAGGTTTATGGATTATTGAGGAGGTTAAAGAGGTGAAGTGGATTTCCCATTAGCCAGGCAGAATAATTGAAATCCTGCCTCTTCTAATGTTAGGATTTATTGTGAAACTTCATGATGTTATTGAGTTATCTGATGTCAGACTTGTCATAGAGCTTGACGACGCCGAGAGAGACCCTGAAGGTATCCTTAATTCCTTTATAATTACTGACGAGATTGACAGGGGCATCAGGTCTATCTTGCACAGGATAGATGAAGGTAAAGGCTCTGGTGCCTTTATTAAAGGTAATTTTGGAAGTGGAAAATCCCATTTCCTGTCCTTCCTGTATCTCCTTCTCAGGGATAAAGCCCATCCAATACTGAAGGGTTATAAGAGGCTCCAGACCAACCCCTTTCAGCTCATTAAGATATCCCTTGTCCGTTACCCTGCCTCACTGAGCCTTGAAAACATACTTTTACAGTTTCTCAATTATAAAGAAAAGGTCACCGACAGGGAGGAGTTATTCAAAGGGCTCTTTAAGGGACATACAGTTATAATCATTGATGAATTATCAGAGTTTCTAAGGTCAAAGCCATCGCCACCACAGTTTTATGAGGATGTGCGATTCCTTCAGTTCCTCGGTGAGTTCACAATGAGGCATCCTCTATGGGTGATTGCATCCCTTCAGGAATGGATAGAGGAGACAGGTCATATATCATCAAGTATATTTAACAGGATTAAGGACAGGTATCCATTGAGGATAAACCTTACATCCTCCCATATAGAGGATATCATTGACCAGAGGCTGATTAAAAAGAAGGAAAACTCTGCAGAGTTAATTAAGGGTGTTTTTGATGAACTGAAGAGGTTCTACCCACATTTAGAACTCAGTCTTGATAGATTCAGAAAGACCTATCCACTCCATCCCTTTACAACCCGATTCCTCTCGGGTCTTACGAGGGTCTTTTCACAGCACAGAGGTGTTATTCAATTTGTGCAATCTGAGGTGAGTAAACGGCTTGATGAGCCTCACGACTCACTCATAACGCCCGATGCCATATTTGACCATTTCATTGACAGGATAAGGGAGATACCCGAATCCTCTTCCCTTGTAAGGGTTGTCTATGAGTATTACAAAAATAACCTCCATTCCATCTTTAATAATCCTATGCAGAGAGAGGTTGCAGAGGCAGTGATAAAGATACTGATCCTCACAGAACTCTCTCCCCTTGAAAAGAGAAAAACCATAAAGGATATGGCAGAGATACTCCTTAAAAAGATAAGCACTATTACAGACAGGATAAATTACGACTATATCAGGAATACCCTTGAGAGCCTTGTTGCACACCAGATGTATATAATGAAGGATGGGGAGACTTATTTTATTGATATAGCTCAGGATGAGGGCATAAGGCTCAAGGCTAAGGTCAAGGCAATCCGTGAGAAGTTTACTGATAAGGATTATCTGTTCAACGAGATTGCAAACCTCATATCCCTTCCCTATCTTCCACTCAAAGAGATTAAGGATGGAAAGAGATACAGGTTTAAGTGGCAGAACAGCGTAAGGGAATGTATTGTCCTTTCATCAACAGAGATAGATAAGGATGATATTGAGAGATTTATTGATGGAATAAAAAAGAGGGTTGATGGATATCTTATAATCCTCTCGCCTTTTCACTCCTTCAACTATTCACCCATTCACCTATTTACAGATTCTGCTATTTACTCCTCCATCCTCTTCTGGCAACCGAGGGCCTTTACAGAGGAAGAGACATTATTTATTGAAGAGCATATAGCCAGGAATATGCTTACAAATGAATTCCAATCCCTTAAAGGAGAAATGAAGACATCTGATTCCCTCTTCAGGGATACCATAACAAAGGCATATTTTGAAGGTAGGATCTTTTCAGC
>JBKBUA010000055.1:6821-12622 GCA_046290845.1 Thermodesulfovibrionales bacterium | reverse complement strand
TTAAAAGAATATGCGACCCACCCTCAAAGGATGATGGCAAGAGAATCCTTGTTGACAGGCTCTGGCCGAGGGGAATAAAAAGAGAAGAAGCGAGGATTGATGAATGGCTGAAGGATATTGCACCAAGCGATGAACTCAGGAAATGGTTTTCCCACGAGCCTTCTAAATGGCAGGAGTTCAGAAAGAGGTATAAAAAGGAATTAGAAGGAAAAGGAGAATTATTAGAAAGATTGAGGGGTGAGGCTAAAAAAGGAAGCATTACCATTTTATTTGCTGCGAAGGATAAGGAGCATAACAATGCTGTTGTGCTCAAGGAAGTAATTGAAGGAGCACCAAAAAAGTCATGGAACTTTTGAAGTTCCGGTAGAAGTATAAATACTTAAGAGGTGTAAAGGAGGACGTATGATTTCAAAGATACTTGTGCCTTCAGATGGCTCAGAGACAGCAAAAAAAGCTACAGAATATGCAATAGGGCTTGCGAAACAGATAGGTGCATCTCTGACATTGCTCGCAGTGATTGATAAAAGCCTTCTCATAGGCCGGCCGATCCCTTCTGTGGCAACCCCGACACATTTGATGGAGCCTGTCGAGGACTATCTGAGGCAGGCTGCTGAGGCTTACCTTGAGGAGGCTGAGAGATTATGTAAGAAGAAGGGCGTTCAGTCAAAAAAGGTTATCAGGTCAGGACATCCTGTTGAGGAGATTATAAAGGAGGCAGAAAAATCAAAAGTTGACCTGATTATCATGGGATCCCACGGCAAAAGCGCTCTGAAGGCAGCAGTCCTTGGCAGTGTTACATTCGGTATTATCCATAAGGATACAAAAATCCCTGTCCTTGTGGTAAGAAGATGATGAGTTAGACAGTATACAGCATACAGAGGAAGGATAGGGAGAAAGGATGAAGGAAGGTAATATTTGACAGAAATAACAGGGGGCTGGGTTATGGAACGAGGGCGTTTAATATTTGTGCACAAGGTATGCAAAGGCATTCTGTTGTAAAAGAGATTATTGTAAAAATTAAGGCAGACGATCATGGCGCATTGTCATTCTGGAGAAAGCTTGGCTTTGAGAGACTGTATGGCT
The DNA here is from genome assembly GCA_046290845.1 of Thermodesulfovibrionales bacterium. Taxonomy (GTDB): domain Bacteria; phylum Nitrospirota; class Thermodesulfovibrionia; order Thermodesulfovibrionales; family UBA9159; genus JBBIPQ01. The sequence goes on along the minus strand of JBKBUA010000055.1, from coordinate 11,539 downwards.
TGAATAATAAAATAGTGATGTCCTTAAATTTGAAGAATGCCGAAGCGATTCAATGCAGGAAGACAACAACATTGCAATAAGTTCCTGACTAAAAGGAAAAAAGCGGAGGAAGTCGCCATGCTCAGAGTTACCGATGATTATAAAAAACTCTCGATCGAAGAGTCTATGGAGGATCTGCAGGCCAACAGAGAAAAGGGTTTGTCTGAAGAAGAAGTCCGGAAACGGCTCACCGAATATGGATATAATGAAATACCAGAGAAAGAGGAATCCGCATTTCACAGGGTATTCAGGCGATTCTGGGGCCCCATACCATGGATGATAGAGGCTGCTGCGCTGATATCCGCTCTTGTTCGGAAGTGGGATGATTTTGTAATTATAACTATTCTGCTTATAACCAATGCATTCATAGACTTCTATCAGGAGTCAAAGGCATTGAATGCCCTGAAGGTATTGAAGGAGAAGCTGGCAAAAAAAGCAATTGTTTTCCGCGATGGAAAATTTCAGACCGTAGATGCCAGATACATCGTACCCGGGGACATAATAAAGATGAAAATAGGCGACCTGATTCCTGCAGATGTAAAACTCATAGAGGGGGATTTTATACAGGTCGATCAATCGGCCATGACAGGTGAATCGTTGCCGCAAAACAAGAAGGTCGGAGATATTGCGTATTCCAACTCCATAGTAAAACTGGGAGAGATGCTGGCAGTAGTAGTCAATACCGGTTTGAATACCTTTTTCGGCAAGACCGTTGCCCTTGTTGCAAGGGCTCAGAGGGAGGAGAAGAGTCACCTTCAGAAGGCTGTTATTCGTATAGGGAATTACCTGATCATTCTCACCGTATTCCTTGCAGCAATTATCCTGATCACTGCAATGTTCAGACACGAAAATATGGCAGAGATACTGAGGTTCATCCTTGTCCTCACCGTTGCTGCAATTCCCGTGGCCCTGCCTGCGGTTCTGACCATAACAATGGCTGTCGGAGCCGTGAATTTAGCAAAAAAGCAGGCAATCGTAAGCCGCCTTGTTTCTATAGAAGAGCTTGCAGGGGTCGATATCCTTTGTTCAGACAAGACAGGGACATTAACCCAGAACAGGATGACTGTCTCTAACCCAATTGTCTTTGCCGATAATACAACCGAAGAACTGATGCTCTATGCTGCCCTTTCATCAAAGGAGGAAAACAAAGACCCCGTAGAGGTACCGATATTTGAGTATCTGCAAAAAACAGCGGGACTGGATGGATTAAAGCAGTATCAACAGATAAAATTTACACCCTTTGATCCTGTTATCAAGAGGACGGAAGGGGTTGTAAAATCTGGAGACGAAACCTTCATCGTTACCAAAGGAGCCCCACAGATAATACTTGAGCTATGCGGAGAACGGTTAAATCAGCAGGAAATATTACAAAAGGTTGAAGTCCTTGCAGAGAAAGGATACAGGACGCTCGGCGTTGCTAAAAAAAGGCAGGAGGACAGGAATTTTGATTTTATAGGTCTGATCCCGCTCTTTGACCCGCCAAGGGACGACTCAAAGGCAACCATAGAAGAGGCGACAAGGCTCGGTTTGGACGTCAAGATGGTCACGGGAGACAATATCGCCATTGCCAGGCATATAGCAGATATTTTGGGGATCGGCGGCAAAATCTTTGATGCCAGGGACCTTAGGGGGTCAAGTACCAGAGAGCTTGTTATCCTTGGAGAAATCATATCAAGGGCGGTATATAAAAAAATGTCTCCTGGGATATCCGAAGAAGATGCACAGAAATTTGCAAAAGGTGTTATAAAAGAGATCGAGAGAGAATTTGAAAACATAGAACTACCAAAAGGTTATGTTAAAAGTCATGAATCCGAAATCATAGAGCTTATTGAAGGAGCCAGTGGGTTTACCCAGGTGTTCCCCGAAGACAAATACCTTATTGTAGATAAACTCCAGAGGGCCGGACACATCGTCGGGATGACAGGAGACGGAGTAAACGATGCACCGGCCTTAAAGAAGGCAGATGTCGGTATCGCAGTTTCAGGGGCAACTGATGCCGCAAGGGCAGCAGCAGACCTCGTTCTACAGGCTCCCGGGCTATCTGTGATTGTGGATGCCATAAAAGGGGCAAGGGTTACTTTCGAAAGGATGAAGAGTTACAGCATTTTTCGGATAGCCGAGACGATAAGAGTGATCCTTTTTATGACCGCATCTATTGTTATATTCAATTTTTACCCTGTTGCAGCAATCATGGTTATCATCCTGGCATTCCTTAATGATTTACCCATATTGGCAATCGCCTATGATAACACCAAGGTTGATGATAAGCCTGTTCGATGGAATATGGCAGAAATAATGACTGTCTCTACGGTTCTCGGGATAACTGGAGTTGCATCGAGTTTCGGAATTTTTTATATAGCCGAGGAATATATGCGCCTTTCCCCCGCGGTCGTACAAAGTTTTATATTTTTGAAATTGGCTGTAGCTGGACATCTGACGATATATTTAACACGGAAAGAAGAGCATTTCTGGCAGAAGCCATATCCCGCTCCTATATTGCTATGGGCAGCTACCTTAACACAAGTCCTCGCAACACTCTTTGTAGTATATGGATGGTTTGTTGCCCCGATAGGCTGGAAATATGCCTTGCTGGTATGGGGATATGCCCTTGCCTGGTTTGTTGTAAATGACTTTGTTAAAATCCAGGCATATAAGTTTTTGAGAAGAAATAAAATTGTCTAGTAACTTCTAAGGGGGAGAGTTTATGGATGATGAAAAAGAACGTTTTCCATTTATTCCAGACAGGATAGCAGGTCTTGGAGAACTCTCATACAATCTCTGGTGGAGCTGGCACCCTGCAGCGAGGATGCTCTTTAAGATGCTTGACCGCCAGATATGGAAGGAGTGCAGGCATAATCCTGTAAAGATGCTAAGGGAACTTCCTCATGAGGTTTTAGAAACTGCTGCAGATGATAAAGAATATCTCCGCCATTACGATGCTGTTCTTGCGAGGTTTCACAAGGAGATGAATACAAAGGCAGGCTGGTTTTCAGAAAACATTGCAGACCCCGAATGCCTTCCCATTGCCTATTTTTCAGCAGAATACGGGCTGCACCATTCCCTGCCCTTTTATGCAGGCGGATTGGGGTTTTTGGCCGGTGATCATATCAAGGAATGCAGCGATCTCGGGGTGCCCTTAGTGGCAGTTGGGTTCATGTATCCCGAAGGATATTTAAGACAGAAGATCCGTGCAGACGGCTGGCAGGAGAATATAGACGAGATACTTGACAGGGATGCTGCGCCAATTATAAGGGTTCTAAATGAAAAGGGCGAGCAGCTTGTTGTAAAGGTGCCATTTATTGAACCTCCGATCCATGTAGCTGTATGGAAGGTTCAGGTTGGAAGGATACCGCTCTATCTTATGGATACGGATATAGAGATGAATGACCCATGGAACAGGAGTATATCAGCCCATCTCTATATTGGTGATATTGAACAGAGGCTGCGCCAGGAGATCGTCCTCGGTATTGGAGGGAGTGAGGTTCTTGATACCCTGGGAATCAAGCACTCAGTGCTACATCTGAACGAAGGACATCCTGCCTTTGCCATTTTAGAACGGATCAGAGAAAGAGTTGAAGAAGGCATGAGCTTTGATAAAGCATTTCAACAGGTAAGGGCTACCACTGTCTTTACAACTCATACGCCTGTTCCGGCAGGCCATGATGTCTTCCCTTTCCCTCTGATGGATAAATACTTCGGTCACTACTATCCTGTTTTAGGGCTGAACAGGGATGAATTCTTAAAAATGGGAATTCATTCAGGCGACCCGAATGCCGGTTTCAATATGACCGCCTTTGCCCTCAGAATGTCAGCTTATCACAATGGCGTCAGCAAGAGACACGGCGAGGTCTCCAGAAGGATGTGGCAATTTCTCTGGCCTGACAAAAAGGAACAAGACATCCCCATCGATTCCATAACCAACGGAATTCATGTCCCCACATGGATCGAGCCGAAGATGCAGCTTCTTTTTAATAAATACGCGGAACCCGATTGGCTGGAAGACCATGACAATCCTGCTATATGGGAGTTGATAGATGGCATCCCTGATAAGGAGCTGTGGCAGACCCATTACTGGCTGAAGATGAAGCTGATTAATTTCATCCGTGACAGGGTGCGGCAGAGATGGGTGGAAGATCAGGTCAGCCCTACCAATATTGTTGCAGGAGGGACTTTGCTCGAACCATCTGCCCTGACTATTGGTTTTGCCCGCCGTTTTGCCACCTACAAAAGGGCAGATTTGATCTTTCATAACCTGGAGAGGTTGAAGAAACTTTTAAGTAATCGCTGGAGGCCTCTTCAGATAATATTTGCAGGCAAGGCCCATCCGGCAGACGATCCCGGCAAAAGGATTCTCCAGAGGATCTTCAATTTTGCCCATGATCCTGCCCTTGGAGGGAGGATAGCCTTTGTGGAGGACTACGATGAACAACTTGCCCAGTACATGACCCATGGAGTGGATGTATGGCTCAACAACCCTATGCCGCCGCTGGAGGCCTGCGGAACAAGCGGTATGAAGGCATCCCTAAATGGAGTCCCGCATCTGAGCATCCTCGATGGCTGGTGGATAGAGGGGTTCAACAATAAAAATGGCTGGGCCTTTGAGGGAAGCGGCGATGACAGTAAAGATGCAGAAGCCATTTATGAACTCCTTGAGAATGATATAATCCCATTATTTTACA
>JBKBUA010000055.1:2136-6721 GCA_046290845.1 Thermodesulfovibrionales bacterium | reverse complement strand
CATGAAAGAGGCCATTAAAAGCACGGCTCCGCTGTTCAGCGCAAGGAGAATGGTGAAGGAGTATGCGAGTAAATTCTATCAGAATGCATTAAAATCGGCAGGGGAATAATAATTCGAGGTGGATATGGATTTAAAAGTTCGCAATACATCTGAATACGAAAAGTTTTCCATCGATGACACCATCAAATCCTTAGAGACATCAGTGAATGGCCTCATTGAATCAGATGTCGAAAATAGACTTAAGATATTCGGGTATAACGAGATAACAGAGAAAAAGAAAAATCCCTTGCTCGAATTCCTGCTGCGTTACTGGGGTCCCATGCCGTGGCTGCTTGAGCTGGCAATGGCGCTCTCATTCATATTGAGGCATTATCTTGAGGGGATAATAATCTTTGTTCTACTCACTGTAAATGCAGTCATTGGCCATATGCACTCACTGGGTTCTCAAAGGGCAGTGGGGCTTTTAAAGAAGAAGCTGGCTGTTCAGGCAAAGGTATTGCGGGATGGGAAATGGATAATGAAAGAGTCAAGGGAGATAGTGCCTGGAGATGTTATTGCTGTAAAGCTTGGAGATATAATCCCTGCTGATGCAAAGATATTGAGCGGTGAACTCTCTATAGACCAATCAGCCCTCACAGGAGAATCCCTTCCAGTAGATGCAAAACAATCGGATATTGTTTATTCGGGCTCTGTTGTAAGGCAGGGTGAGGCCAGATGCGTTGTTGTAAACACAGGCATGAATACATACTTCGGCAAGACAGCAGAACTGGTCAGGATAGCAAAGCCAAAGTCCCATCAAGAGGAAGTAATGATGGCCATAGTCAGATACATGATGTATCTGGGCATAGCCGCTTTGGTTCTTGTTCTGATATACGGTTTGGTGATGCATATTCATGAACATCTTGTAACTGTGCTCACCTTAGCGGTCATCTTTCTCATGGGAGCAGTGCCTGTGGCCCTTCCGGCAGTGCTCACCATAGTGCAGGCAGTTGGCGCAATGGAGCTTGCAAAAAAGGGGGCTCTGGTAACGAGGCTTGATTCAATAGAAGATGCTGCCTCTATTGATGTGCTCTGTCTTGATAAAACAGGCACCATAACACAGAACAGATTGTCTGTCACAGACAGCATACCATTTTTAGGATATAAAAGAGAGGATGTTATTAGCATTGCAGCCTTGACATCTCAAGAGGAGGGTATGGACATAATAGATCTTGCGGTTATTGAATATGCCAGAGGCATGGGAGTTGATTTAAATGCATACAAACAAATTTCTTATACGCCCTTCAATCCTTCAATTAAGAGGACAGAGGCCATTGTTGAATTCAACGGAAAACAGTTCAGGGCTATTAAAGGCGCAGCACAGGTAGTTTTGTCCATGTGTCGTGGAATCGATGAGAAGACCATAGAGAAGGCGAATAAAATAATAGAAGAGTTCTCAAGCAAAGGATATAGAACAATAGCAGTTGCTCGATCAGAAGTCGGTGATCTGGATAATCTTAAGCTTATTGGATTGTTGCCTCTTTCAGACCCTCCCAGGCCGGACTCAAAAGGCATGATAGAAGAGGCAAGAAGTCTCGGTGTAAAACCCATGATGCTCACAGGAGATAACATGGCCATAGCTAAAGAAATAGCCCGTCAGGTCGGGATCGGCGAAAAGGTTATCAGGCTTGAGGATATTAAAGGCCTGAGCGAGGATGAACAAGTAAGGATTGTCGGTGAGATTGATGGCCTTGCAGAGATATATCCTGAGGACAAATACAGGGTAGTGAAACTCCTGCAGTCGAGAGGACACATGGTAGGTATGACAGGAGATGGGGTAAATGATGCCCCTGCCCTGAAACAGGCAGAGATGGGGATAGCTGTTTACAATGCAGCGGATGTGGCAAAGGCATCTGCGAGCGTGGTCTTAACGGAAACAGGCATAGGTGTAATAATTGATGCAGTAGGAATAAGCAGACAGACATATCAAAGAATGCTTTCGTGGGTAATAAACAAGGTTACAAAGGTCATAGAATTTGTTGGCCTGTTGACCATAAGCTTTTTATGGCTCCATGATATAGTCCTTTCCCTTCTCGGAATGTCTCTTCTCGTGTTTGCCAATGATTTTGTCACCATGTCCCTTTCAACCGACAATGTAAAGCACACGAGCAATCCAAACAAGTGGAATGTAAAGAACATCACAATCGCATCCCTCATTCCGGGCATGCTGCTGGTAATAGAAGGAATTATAGTGATCCTGATTGGTCTGAGATATTTCCATCTTGAGTGGGAGAAACTCCGCACCTTGGTAATGCTGAATCTGATATTTAACAGCCAGTTCAGGGTATTGATTGTGAGGGAGAGGAGGCACTTCTGGTCATCTATCCCTGGAAGGGAATTATTGATCCTGAGTACAGCAACAATAATCGGATTCGCTTTATTGGGCATATATGGCATCTTTGTCCCGGCGCTAACATTGCACCAGGTTCTCACTGTCCTGGCGTTCTCTGCCATATTCACACTGGCAATAGATTTTCCAAAATACTATTTGTTCAAGAGATTCGGGTTATAAGGAGGTTTTAAAAATGCCTGAAGGTTTAGACGAAAGCAAGAATCTATCAAAACATATCCTGCCCACATCTTCAAATTTGCTCGGATTATGCTTCATATTGATTAATTTTCTGAAATTATGGGAGATAGATAAAAAGATAGACCTTATCCTTGACACGCTCGACGGTATAGCAATAACACTGTTTCTTTTCTCAAGCATATTTTCCTATATGTCCATGCGAGCGAGGAAAAAGGCGGTATTTTATGAAAAAATAGCAGACATCATTTTTCTCGTCGGTCTGTTTTTTATAACAGTCATTTCATTAATGATGGCCTTTGAGGTGCTGTAAATAATGAAAATTCCGGACAAATATTGGGAGACCGAGATTAATGAACTGCTTCAACAAATCGAGACATCAATTTCTGGCCTTTCTGAAACCGAGGCTGAAAAGAGGATTTCAGTCTTTGGACATAATATCTTAAAAAAGAAAAAGAAGAAAACCAGACTGTCACTGTTTATTGATCAATTCAAAAGCCCCATCATCCTCATTTTAATATTTGCCAGCATTGTATCTGCCATACTCAGAGACTTCACAGACACTGCCATTATCCTCGCCATAATCATCTTAAGCGGTCTTTTAAGTTTTATTCAGGAATACAGCGCCACAAATGCGGTAGAGAAACTCCTTCAAACAGTAAAGACAAAGGCAACGCTATTTAGAGAAGGCAAGAAAAAGGAAGTATTTATAGATGAAATAGTGCCCGGAGATATTGTCCTTCTCTCTGCCGGGGACATTATCCCGGCAGACGGTGTAATCTTGGAGGCAAAGGACTTCTTTGTAAATGAGGCGATACTTACAGGTGAGACCTTTCCTGTAGAGAAGGGTTTGGGGAAGAACCGTGTCTTCATGGGGACTAATGTAGAAAGTGGTATAGCAAATATAGCAGTGGTTAAGACAGGCAGTAATACAGAGATAGGTAAGATTGCTGACAGGCTTATCTTGAGGGCACCAGAGACAGACTTTGAAAGGGGTGTGAGGCGTTTCGGATATCTCCTGATGGAGGTTACACTTATCCTTATCCTGATAGTGTTTGCTGTGAATGTTTATTTCCGTCATCCTGTTATAGAAGCCCTGTTGTTCTCACTTGCCCTTGCTGTGGGTCTAACGCCTCAGCTCCTTCCAGCCATCATAAGTGTCAACCTTTCAAAGGGTTCTCAGTCCATGTCGAAAAAGGGCGTAATAGTGAAAAGACTGGCAGCCATAGAAAATTTTGGAACAATGGATATCCTCTGTACAGACAAGACAGGTACCCTGACAGAAGGGAAGGTCTATCTGCATGAATATTGCGATATAAAACAGAATAGAGATAAAAAGATTATCTTTTACGCATTTCTGAATTCATTCTACCAAACAGGACTGAAGAATCCTATTGATGAAGCCATTGTCAGCTTTGAAAAACAGGATATATCCGGCTATGAGAAGGTTGACGAGATACCCTACGATTTTCAAAGGAAACGCCTGAGTATAGTTGTAAAAGAGCAGGGTAATGGATATATTCTCATATCAAAAGGTGCATTAAAGCGTATCTTAGATGTGTGCGAGTATATAGAGATTGAAGGGAAAAAACACGAGATAAATCCATATCTGGATGAAATCAATAGGTTTTATCATGAATGGAGCACAAAGGGTCTTCGTATCCTTGGAATTGCATACAAGAACGTTGAGGAAAAGAAGGTATATAGCAAGGCAGATGAATCAGGGATGACCCTCCTTGGGTTTCTCATCTTCCTTGATCCTCCGAAGAGTGATGTGAAACAGATGATATCAGAATTGGGTCAACTCGGGGTCGATCTCAAAATCATTACAGGTGACAACAGGTTTATCTCAAGATATACTGCGGAAAATGTAGGGTTTCCAATTAAGAATTTGGTCACCGGAGAGGAGCTTGACAGTATGAGTGATGAGGCGGTACTCCATGCAGTAGAAAATGCCAATATATTTGCTGAGGTTGATCCGAATCAGAAAGAAAGGATTATCCTTTCATTGAAGAAACT
>JBKBUA010000055.1:0-2036 GCA_046290845.1 Thermodesulfovibrionales bacterium | reverse complement strand
GCAGTAGAAAATGCCAATATATTTGCTGAGGTTGATCCGAATCAGAAAGAAAGGATTATCCTTTCATTGAAGAAACTTGGTCATGTCGTGGGATTCATAGGAGATGGCATAAATGATGCCACAGCAATTCATGCATCAGATGTGGGAATATCAGTGAACACCGCAGTGGATGTAGCAAAAGAGGCTGCAGATATAGTGCTTCTTGAAAGGGAACTCAAGATCTTGAGAGACGGTGTGGTAGAAGGGAGAAAGACATTTGCCAACACATTAAAATATGTCTTTATGGCAACGAGTGCAAACTTCGGGAATATGTTCAGCGTGGCAGGGTCATCGCTTTTTCTGCCATTCCTTCCCATGCTCCCCAAGCAGATACTTCTTACGAATTTTCTCACAGATTTTCCTGAGATGACGATAGCCACCGATGAGGTAGATAAGGAACTTATTGAAAAACCGAGGAGATGGGATATCAAGTTCATAAAGAGGTTTATGGTATTCTTTGGATTAATGAGTTCTATCTTTGATTACATGACCTTCGGAGTGCTTCTGTTTATTCTAAAGGCTGACCCAGTGCTCTTCAGAACAGGGTGGTTTATTGAGTCTGTTCTTTCAGCCGCTTTTGTGGTTCTTATAATAAGGACCAGAAAGCCTTTTTACAGGAGTAGACCTGGTAAATATCTCTTAATGGCAACCCTGATTATTGGCCTTGTAACGATCATAATACCTTATCTGCCTTTCTCATCGCTTCTCGGATTTCGTTCTGTACCGACAGGGTTTCTCTTTGCATTAAGTATTATCCTGATCTCTTATATAATACTGGCAGAACTTGGCAAAAAGGTCTTTTATAGCAAGTTTGCGAAGGAGAAATAACATTCACAATGTTTGATGTTATAAGTATTACAGAGCATTTCCACTACATAGGGCTTTTTATTTTACTCGTCATCGGCGGTATGGGATTCCCTATTCCTGAAGGGGTAACACTTATGGCATGTGGATTTTTAATCTCACATGAGGTTATAAAACCTATCCCTGCTTTAATTGTCGTCTTCACTGGCATGCTGACAGGTGATATTATAATTTTTTCTATTGGAAAGAAGTATGGACGTATGGTTGTTACACACAGGAAATTCCATAGGGTTATTTCAACCGAAAGCCTTTCGGTCCTTGAGGATAAATTCAATAAATGGAGAACTCCCTTTATCCTGTTTGGAAGACATCTTGGCTTTCATGTATTCCTCGTGGCAGGGATTATGAGGATGCCTTTTCTTAGGTTTCTGGTTCTGGATGTTATCTCTTCAATTATTACTATTGTTCCGATGGTTGCAATAGGCTACATCGGTGGTAATAGCCTGCAGGTCATAAAAAGGGATATTACGAGGATTGAGCATATAGGGATTTTGCTGGTCCTAATCCTGCTGACAATTTATTTATTCTTTAGATACTTTAAATCCAGGCGAATGTGATACCTTAAACTGAATTATACCTGCACCTTTAATAAAGTTTTTTCACCGTTTGGCTGAGCTCAAGCCGTTCTTGCCTTCCAAAATTAGGTTATATTAATGCAACGTTAAGGTCTATTGACAAATTTTTAAATAACATTTATAATGTGAGTAAATACTCACTTATAAAGAGGGTAGAGAATGGAAATGATTAAAAGCGGTTCGAGGCTCAGCGGGGATATAAGGAAGGAACAGATAGTGGAGGCTGCATTGAGGATTATTGCAAAACGCGGGGTCAAGTCTCTTACTACGGCATCTATAGCCGAAGATGTTGGCATATCCGAGGCAAATATTTACAGGCATTTTAATAGTAAGGACGAGATACTTCAGGGCACTGTGGAAAAGATCAGGAAGGGACTTATGAGTAATCTTGATACTGTTTCAAAAATGACGGATATCCCTGCCCTTGAGCGTCTTAAGAGACTGTTTATGCTTCATCTCGACTATATTGAGAAAAATGAAGGGATTCCACGGCTTGTATTCTCAGAGGAGATTCATATAGGTGACAAGAGTCTAAAAGAAAAGCTTTTAAACACAATC
>JBKBUA010000054.1:0-12792 GCA_046290845.1 Thermodesulfovibrionales bacterium | reverse complement strand
AGAATCTCGGCCTCGCCCTTAAAGGATGTCATCTTTACCTCAACATCAAATCCATTTGCAGAGAGGATACTAAGGGCCTTCAAAAGTCTCTTTTCTGAAAACCTCTTTGCCTTGGGATTGGCTATTAACAGGGCCTGGGATCTCATTTAGGCAAATAACCGACTATAACAGGTCTTTTCTCGAGGTAATTGATTATATCAGCCGTTTCATCCTTTTCGATAAAGAAGACCCTCCCGCCACTCATGCTACCCTTTTCCTTTAGATTTGTTATCCTTACATACCCTGTCTTTCTTGAGGCCACATAGCCTGTTGTGTAGTCAGGGTCATCGGATACACAGAGTTCTGCTATTATCCCATCGCAGGAGGCAACCTTTGAGGCGAGGGTCAAGGCCTCCTTAACAGTCTTAGTGTTAATGCCCTGCCTCCTGAGTATCATGGAAAGCCTTTTCTCTGTAATCCTATCAATCCCGAGCCGTGATACCCTGACACCCCTATCCCTGTCAGGTTCGAGTCTTTTTCCAGAATCAGCCTTTACAAGGCTGGCGCCCCTCATCGTGACCCTTGAGGTCACTATATCAAATGCGATCTTAACGGCTCTTCTTGAGACACCTGTTTTCAGGAGTAAATCTATCGCAGCATTCTTTGCCTCGACAGGAGAGGGACATCTCAGAGTAGATACACGCAGTAAAGATACAAAGATTGGTTCCTCCTTAATCCTTTCGATTGTTATGACGATATTATCAGGCCGTCCCCTCGAATGATTAAGTGCCCTGATATAGTAATCCCTTATCATCCTTTGAAGCCTCTCCTCCTCGTATATACCCTCTGCCCCTGATACATGGAGTGGCTTATCATCCACCATCTTAGATGCCCTCATCCTGAGACTCCATAATGTACGCTTACTCATCCTGATAATTTATACCCAATAGCCCCAAATCTGCAACCTAAGGGTAAAACATAATATTTATGAGACCCTTCGCTAACGCCCAGGGTGAGAAGGCTTACTTACTGAGCGAAGCGGAGGAAAATCTCTCGTCACAGATATGGCCTTGACAAATGTAGCTACATAAAATTAAAATGTAGCCATGATAAAAGCTGGCGTTAAAGAATTAAAAGACAGATTGAGTCACTATCTCCGTGAGGTAAAAAAGGGCGAGAAGATTCTGATTACAGAAAGAGAGAGGGTAATCGCTACCATCATGCCAGTGGAAAGAGTTGATGAGGATTCAAAACTTCTTTCCCTTGTTAAGGAGGGTTTTGCAGCATGGAAAGGCGGCAAGCCTTCTGGTAGCAGGTATCCTGTTAAAATCAAGGGGAAAACTGTTTCCGAGATTGTCCTTGAAGATCGAAGATGATACTCTACCTTGATACGAGTGTGCTGGTTAAATTGTATGTAGAGGAGACAGGCTCTGAGAAGATAAGAGATATAACTCGCAATGCCACTGTTGTTTCTACCTCTAAGGTAGCCTATGCAGAAGCAAGGGCTGCCTTTGCAAGAAAACAAAAGGAAGACGGCTTTTCTATTAATACCCTGCGGAGAATTGTGGATGATCTAAACAAGGACTGGGAAAGCTATTTTGTCATCGAGCTTACAGACGGATTGATACGGTTTGCAGGCGATATTGCGGAAAAGCATCTTCTCAGAGGTTTTGATTCCATCCATTTAGCCTCAGCCTTGTATTTAAAAAATAAGACAGGAGTAGAGATATATTTCTCAAGTAATGATGCCCGACTGAACCAGGCTGCTGATGAAGAGGGAATTATAGTCCTCGGTAAAACCTTCTGAAGTTAGGCATAGTCTGAGGGTTCAAGTTTGAAAGAAATATTGTATAATCTCTCATGTACATCTATCTGAATGATTCATTGGTGCCGAGGTCAGAGGCAAAGGTCTCTGTCTTTGACCATGGCTTTCTATATGGCGATGGTATCTATGAGACCATGAGGGTTTATGATGGCGTGGTCTTTATGTTCGATGAACATCTGAGGAGGCTCTTCAGGTCTGCTTCCCTAATAAGGCTGGACATCCCGAAGGGTATTAATGGGATCAAGACTTCTGTCTTTGAGACCCTCAAGGAAAACAGATTAAAGAATGCCTATCTAAGGATTACGGTATCGAGGGGTTACGGAGCAATCGGCCTTGACCCTGACCTCTGTAGCAGGCCTACATTTGTTATCATTGCTGAAGATATGAAGGAATACCCTTCATCCCTTTATGAGAAGGGGATAAAGATCACAGTAGCCACAACAAGACGGAATCTTAAGGAGGCATTGAATCCCCAGATTAAGTCACTGAATTTCCTGAACAACATCCTTGCAAAGATAGAGGCAAAGGAGAGGTCTGCCTATGAGGCGATAATGTTGAATCATAAGGGATACATTGCAGAGGGCACAATAAGCAATATCTTTTTCTTTAAGGAAGGAATACTCTGCACCCCCTCTGTCGACTGCGGGATACTGGATGGCATAACGAGGGGAATCGTTATCGATCTTGCTACGCGAGAAGGATTGAGGGTAAGGGAAGGGACCTTTACAGTAGATGATCTCAACGCTGCAGAAGAGGTCTTCATAACAAACACAACCGTCGAGGTCATGCCTGTCTCGATGGTGGATGAAAAGGAATATAGGGTTGGAGAGGTATCGAGGCTTTTACGCAGGGCTTACAGGAAAGAGGTAGAGGCTTATGTGAAGAATGTGAAAGAAAGTGGCCCTTCTTTATGGGGATATGAGTAAATGGGGAAATCAGACATAGCTAAATTTATTGATTATAGCCTTCTCAAGCCCGAGGCGACAGTGGATGATATAAAGAGGCTCTGTGAAGAGGCAAAGAGATTCGGCGTGTATTCCGTATGTATAAATCCTTCATTTATCACCATTGCCAGAGATGTTCTGAAGGGCTGTGATGTAAAGATATCGACAGTTATAGCCTTTCCACTCGGTACGAACCTTTCAGAGGTAAAGGTCTTTGAGGCGATTGAGGCGACCCTGAAGGGTGCTGATGAACTTGATATAGTGATGAACATAGGCATGGCTCGCTCAGGCAACTGGGATTATGTGAGAAGGGAAATATCAGATATTGTCTGTGCTACTAAGGGGATTGTTCATAAGATAATTATCGAGGCCTGTCTTTTATCGAGAGAGGAAAAGATCAAGGCTGCCGAAACGGTCATTGAAGCAGGTGCTGAATTTATAAAGACATCAACAGGTTTTTCTTCAGGAGGTGCAACGGTAGAGGATGTTAGGCTCCTTAAGTCTGTGGCTGGTAATCATTGCGGGATCAAGGCAGCAGGAGGCATAAAGACCCTTCAACAGGTCATTGAAATGATTGAGGCAGGTGCATCGAGGATCGGAACATCTCACTCAGGGATCCTCGAGAATTTATAGATCGAGAAAAAACCAAAGATTAACGGTATAAACCATGGACCAAAGGCAGGCAGAATGCCTGTATAACTCATTGAGAGGACAAGGGAGAGGCAGAGCCAGTAGAAAAGGCTTATACCTATGCCGATGGCTGCTGTTATAAGACCACTCCTCATCTCACCTGATGATGCAAGGGATAGACCAAGGACCATCATTATTAGATTGATTAATGGATAGGCTATCCTCGATTGCATATCCACAATGAGTTTATTATTCTTAAAACCCGCTTCTTTAAGTCTTTTCGTATAATTGATCAGTTCCTTGAGGTTCATTTCTTCAGGTTTCCTTGCCCCTTCTCTGAAGAGCCTCGGTGAACCGATTAAGTCAACCTGAAGTTCCTTGAAAGTGGTTACCTCTCCTGTCTTGATGTTGTATAGTGTGCCCTTTTCCAGAACCCAGGCACCACCTGTCTGCCTATTTCCCTCCCAGGCAGGTCTCCATTCTGCATAATCTGCCTCTATCCTCTCTGAAAGCATATCTCCATCCATCTTGAAAATGCTAATACCCTTTATGATGTCTCTATCCTGGAGATATAGTTCAACCTTGATGATACCCTCCTTTGATCGCAGCCAGATGGTATCGCCCCAGAAGATCTTTCTGTTATTGTGGTCTCCTCTTTTTGAAAGGCTATCCCTGAGCTTATGGGCCTTCCTCAATGCTGGAGGCGAAATAAACTCACCTGCGAGAAAGGCGAGAAGGGTCATGATAATACCTGTATAGACAAAGATAGAGAGTATCTTTTTGAGGCTACCTCCTGAAGACCTGATCGCTACGGTCTCCCTTCTCCTGCCTGCATTACCAATGACAAAAAGGCTGCTCAGAAGGATACAGACAGGCATAGAGTAAAGAAAGTAATTAGGGATATTTAGAAGGCAGTAGAAAATAAGGTTTCCGATGGATGGCCTATGAGGCATGAAGTCATCTATCCTGTTTATAAGTTCAATAAGGCTTGCAACAGTACTAAGGCCCAAACTGAGGATTCCAAAGAGCCTCAGATACTCTTTTATGTAGTATCTTTGAATTAATGTCATTTCTCCCTCATAAAGGCAGTTAAAGAAACCGCACCAAATACAATGACTGGCAGCCAGGCACCAACAACATGACTTACGACCCCCGAACGGGCCATATTCTCTCCATAGAGCATTATGATGTAAAAGACCGTAAAGAGGACAATTCCTATGGTAAGGCCACCGAGCCTTCCTGATTTACCAGACAAAAGAGATAAAGGAGGACCGAGGAACATCAGGATCAGGCATAATGAGGGAAGGGTCAACCTCCTATGAAACTCCAGTAACAGATTTATCCTTTCCGCCTTCTCCTTGCCTTCTGCAGCCTTCAATAGTTCAAAAGGGGTTAGTTCGCTATTTTTCCTTGAGGGACCTTCAGTAGCTATATTCAAGGTTATATTGTACCTATCAAAGAATATCTCGGTTGATTCGGCCTGGGGTCTTGAAATATGTATATACCCATCTCGTATAAACATTGATATGCTAAGGTCCCTGCCTGTCTTTATGGTCCCATCCCTTGCCACAAGCACCTTTGGCTCTTTCTTGTTTCTGCTATCATAAATGAATATACCCTTCATTGTGATCGGTGACGGCTTTTCCTTCACAAGGATAACTAAATCCTTAAAGGATGTATTGAAAACCCCTGCCTCAATTGATTGAGGAGCCCTATCTATTATTATCCTGGAGAGGGCGTCCCTAAGTCTTCCAGAGCTGAGGGGACTTAAATAGAAACTACAAAAAAGCGACAGGACAAAGGTCAATATGCCAAAGTAAAATACAGACCTCGATATGGCAGAAAATGAGAGACCTGATGCCCTTAGAATCACCAATTCATTGTCAGCATTTATTCTTCCAAAGGTCAGAAGTATCGAAAGTAACAGAGACATGGGAATTGTCAGAACCATTAGCGAAGGCTGTATATATAAAATAAGTATAATCAAATCCCTGATTGATGCGCCGATGCCAGAGAGTATCCTGCTCAGTCTTAATATCTTTTCCATCATTAGTAGAAAGTTCAGTGTAATAAGACTGAGGCAAAGGGTATAGAAAAGTTCCCTTATATGGGCCTTATAAATGATCTTCATTAGTTGCGGCGACTCTGTTGCCTTCTCCTGAGTTCGAGTTGATTCAGGATCTTTCTAAAGCAATCAGAGTTGCGAATACCGTCATAGGTCCTCGATGTCTTTAGATATCTCAGGTTATTATATCCCTTCTCGATCGCCTTCTGAAGCCAACGGCATGATTCTTCGGCATTGAGCCTTAAGGCGAATAATTCTGCCATGCTATTAAGGGCATAGATATTGTCAGGACTCAGTTCGAGTGCCTTCTTTATATCCCTTTCAGCCTTTTCGTATTCACCCATCAATGCGAAGGTGAAGCCCCTGTTGTTATAAGCCATACTGTTGTCAGGTTCGAGTTCTATAGCCCTGTCAAAGTCCAAAATCGAAAGTTCATAATGTCCCATCTCCTGATGGGCAGTTCCTCGATTTATGTAAGATAGAGTGAAGTCAGGATTTATCTCAATGGCTCTGTTAAAATCGAGGAGGGCAAGGTCAAACCTCCCCTTTTTCAGATAAGCAATCCCCCTATTATTGTACGCCCGATAGTCAAAACTATCAGCCTCAATAAGCCTTGTGTATCTCCTGATCGCAAGGTCAAATTTCCTCTTTGTCACCCTTTAACCTTATTTAACCGAAACTGGTATTATTATAACCCTCACAATGCCTAAAGGCAATCACAAAGACAGTTTCTGTTATTATAATCATCATGGCAGTATACGATATAGATATTGTTGAGGGTTGCAGGGAAAAGCCATCCATAGTCTTTATCCATGGCCTCGGTATGGATAAGAGGATATGGGTGTCTCCTGCTGAGGCTCGGATACTGGCAGGACAGTTCCCCGTTCATATCCTTCTATGCAAAAAAAGACCTGCACTAAGACAAAAAACTCAAGATGAACATAGAGGTAGTAAAAGCCCACTTCGGCAAATAATAATAGGGGCACCGGATTGTAAGCTCCAGACCGTTTTTCACGACCTTCGGGAAGAAGGATATACCCTGATCGCCTATAGTCAGAAAAGACCTGCATCGCCGATAGATGTAGCCACCCTCGAACTTAAGGGAGTTCTGGAATCTACCATTAATCATAGCCCTTCAGGATTCGTCCTGATTGGGCATAGCAGGGGAGGACTTATTGGAAGGAGATACCTCCATCATTATAAGGACAATCGGGTAAAGGCCCTTATCACTATCTCTACACCTCACAAAGGCACCAGGATGGCCACACTGGTTAAATATATCTCTCCCTTTGCTTCATTCATTAAGCCCTTTATCCCTGAATCCGAGAGGGGCACAATTCTTTATCTCTTCAAAAGGATATCCGAGTTTTTATCCTCTCCTGCGGTAAAGGAATTACTCCCTGATTCAGACATTATAAAATCCCTTGACGACAGTATTATGGATGGAGTAAAGTATCTCTCAATCGGGGGGAGTAGTCCCTCCCTTCTATGTTTTAACAGGATAACAAAGGTGGACGAAGGCAGGAGGAGAAGGATAAAGAGAGAGAGGATATTATCTTTTCCCGATGCCCTTGAGAGGCTTATCCCTCACCGATTCCTCCCCAGGGAGATAAGAAGAGGAGAGGGAGATGGCCTTGTATCTGTAGAGAGTGCGAAGATGCCCGAAGCAGAGCATTATAACTTCAGCCTCAACCATGCAGAGATACTGTTTTCGAGAAGAGTCAGGGAAAGGCTTGTTCACAAAATAAAAGAGCTTACAGGATGACCATTATCCTATCTATCCTCTGCCTGCTGTTAATCCTTCTTTACTACAGGAATAGTAAAAGGTTAAAAGAGCTAAACCTGCAACTCGAAGGGGAGAGGAGAAAGATAAGGGAACTGGCAGTATTAAATGATATATCATCCCTTCTTTATACAGACCTCGATGAAAGATCCGTCATCGAGACGATCGTTGATAAGGCAAAGGAATTAATAAGGTCTGAGTTCTCAGCAATCTTGCTCGTTGATAAGGGGAAGGTCTCGGTCTTTTATACCTCAATCGGAGACAGCACTACCTGCAAATCCGAGGCAAAGGGTATTCTCCTGAAGGTCCTTCGAGATGGACTCACGATTAGGACAAATAAGATAGAAAGCCTCTCTGATTTTAATGGCCTTCCTACAGATCATCCAGTAAATATAAAGAGCATCCTTATAATTCCCCTGTTATTAAGAGAGGCGATAATAGGAGAGATAATACTTGCTAACAGGATAGGTAAGGATGGATTTAGTGAATCTGATGAGGATGTCCTTCTCACCTTTGGCTTTCATGCTGCCTTTGCCCTTGAAAAGGCTCGACTACACCAGGAGGTAAGACAACTCGCCACTATTGATGGCCTGACAGGTCTTTATAATCACAGGGCCTTTCAGGAAAAGATCGAGACAGAGATCGAGAGGGCAAGGAGGTTTGGCTCTAAGGTATCTCTTCTAATGATGGATATAGACAATTTCAAGAGATTGAATGATACATATGGTCATAACATGGGTGATGAGGTTCTAAGAAGGATCGGATGCAAGATAGTAGAGAATGTAAGACATATCGATTTTGCTGCTCGTTACGGTGGAGAGGAATTTGCAGTGGTCCTTCCTGAAACAAACCTTGAAGGTGCAAAGATTACAGCAGAGAGAATCAGAGAAGCTATTAAAGATTACAGGATAACCCATGGTAAAAATCTTATATCCGTGACTGTTAGCATAGGTGTATCCACATATCCTGACAGTGCCTCATCCCGCATGGATCTGATTGAGAAGGCTGATTCTGCCCTATATGAAGCCAAGCGGAGCGGAAAAGACAGGGTTTGCAGTTACAAAGGATAGGAATTTATACTGTAAATATTGCAAATCGTTATTACATCACTATAACTTAGAAAATATGTTACCATAAACATTACATAAAACAACCAATTTCTATGAGGCAGGCATGATGAAAAACCTTTTATCTGCGATACCGAAACACGAAACACGTAACGCGTAACGGATGTTTTGAATTGTGCCTGCCTCATATTTTTTGCAACATTAGGGTTACCATAACGAGCAAGAGATAAGCCAAATAAAGAATTTTTCGGGTTTGGATATGCTGGGAGTCAAAGGTTTTAAAAATATAACAGAAGTTCCTTATAAAGAAGTCTATCTTATTACAAAGAATGATGAACTGATTCAACTGATAAGAGATACCCTGGAACATCTCGGCTACAACGTGGTATCTAAAGGAGAATTAAAGGTATTCTCTCTGCTTCCCGATAGATGTCAGAGGGTCATCCTTATTGACTCATCTATTCCAGGTTACTCTGAACCCTCTGAAGACCTGATTCGCAAGGGTTTTATAATCATCATTTCAGATAAAAAAGATAAAAAAATGGTACTGGAGGCAATGAGAAAAGGGATTTGTGGATATTTAGAGAGACCTCTAAATACCGAAGAGTTGACAATTATTATTGATAAGCTAATCGGCCCTCCTGAGAAGGATGAGATTATTACAATGGGGAAGGGTAGCAAGATAAAGCATGTAATGAGAGAGATAAAAAAGTTATCTGAAGATAATCTCCCGGTCCTTATCTCAGGAGAGGATGGTATAGACCTGGAATTTTATGCCAGGATATTACATTCAAAAAGACACAAAAACGGATTATTTCTATCATTTAGGCCAGCGTCAGAAATTGAGAAGATTCAATCAATGATCGGATATTTTAAAGAAGAAAATTCTACGGATACCTGTGGATGCAGTATTTTCTTCGATGATTTTCATGATCTTGATAAAGAGATGATAAAGCAAATAATTGATATTGCAGGGAAAAGAGACCTGTTTCTGATAGGCGGCACAAGACTTAAGCTGGATATTAATAATGAAAGAGATAAGGAGATCTTCAGGCTTTTTGATAAAAGGGAGATCGTAATTCCACCTCTCAGGGAAAGAAGGGAAGATATACCGATCATAATTGAAACCATCCTGAGAAAAATGGAGAGGCAGTTCGGGATGGGGAGAAAGGACTTATCATTCAGGGCAAGGTCTTATCTTCTTAGATACCACTGGCCCGGGAATGAAAGACAGATGGAGGACACAATAAGAAAGGCATACCTGTTGTCGGAAGATGATGTTATTGAGAAAAGAGATTTATTTATAGGAAATATAAGCCTCTGCTCCCTCGAGGAATTTCTCTCCTTGCGACTGAGGGGGATGATTAAGGAGAACTCAAACCTCTATCCTACTGTTATCGGCGAGGTAGAAAAGGCCTTAATCAGCATAGTACTTCAAGAGGTCGATAGAAATCAACTGAGGGCATCAAAGATACTCGGCATAAACAGGAACACATTGCGGTCAAAGATAAAGGAATATGGCCTCAATAGGCTCTTGACAAAATGATGGGTTTTATATATAAATATGGCATGGCTAAATTCAGCATTCTTTTATGCCTTTTCGTGGCATTTTTCTTCTCATGCAATCTATTTGCCTCTGAAATCGACAATAACAATTTTCAACTACAACAGGCTCAGCAGTCTGAGACTGCAACCGAATTAAAGCATGTTATACTAAAATCTAACACTATAGTCTCTTCGCAAGATAAGCCAGAGGACAATAGAGGATCTGACAGTGCCTCTATTGTTCACCTTGATAACAATCCTGTTGCTAAAGCAGCGATAGAGAAAAGTATCATTCTATTTACAGAGAGGATAAAGGATAAATTTTCTCTCTGGCTGAGCCGGTCAGGAAAGTATTTAGACCTGATGAAGGAGATACTAAAGTCAAAGAACCTCCCTGAAGATATAGCCTTTCTTCCCCTCATAGAAAGTGGATTTAATCCTGCTGCATATTCTGTGGCAAAGGCTGTTGGACCTTGGCAGTTCATAGCATCCACTGCTAAAAGGTATGGTCTCAAGATCGACTGGTGGAGGGATGAAAGGAGAGACCCTATTAAATCAACAGTTGCAGCAGCAGATTATCTGAAAGACCTTTACGACATGTTTGGTTCTTGGAATCTTGCCATGGCTGCATATAACGCAGGGGAGGGAAAGATATTAAAGGCACTGAACAGGACAAAGAGGGACGACTACTGGGAACTTACCTCTACAAAATACATAAAAAAGGAAACAAAGGAATATGTACCAAAGTTTGTTGCAGCGCGGATGATAGCAACAAATCCTGATGAATATGGCTTCGATAGAATAGAATATCACCAACCTTTCGATTACGATGAGGTTACTATCAACCATCCCCTTGACCTCGATGTTGCCGCTAAGTGCGCAGACACAACAGTCGAGGTCATAAGGGAACTCAATCCTGAACTAAGGAGATGGAGTACCCCGCCAGGTGAAAGCGCCTATTCTCTAAGGATACCGTCTGGGAAAAAAGAAGAGTTTTTGAAAAACCTTGCAGAAATCCCTAAGGAGGAATGGTTTACTATAGAGAGGTATAAAGTGAAAAGGGGAGACACGATTAAAAAAATAGCCAGCAGGACGGGCATACCTATCAGTGTAATCCTTGAGTTGAATGACGGCATGAGGGTTATAAATCCTGGAGAAACAATCCTCTTACCACCAAAGGACAAATACAAGCCTGACAGGGATGATACCAAAAAAGTATCATTTAAATCCTCCAGAGAGATAAAAGGAAAAAAATCCTCGTCAAAATCAAAGGTTACAAAAACCACAAATAATAGCAGGACACATAAGACAAATAAAAAGAAGGTTATTGTAGCTGCCTTAGAAAAAGATCATTTTGTAGATTGATTAACCCTTCTTATTCCCCAACTTTGCCTTTGCCTCCTCAATAAAAGGAGAATTTGGGAAATTCTTTGTTAATTCCTCATATTTCTTAAGGGCCTCATCCTTTTTGTCCATGCCCTCTAATATCCTTGCTGACTCAATCAGGGCAAGGTCCTTAAAGGAACCTATTTTGTAATTATAAAGGGTTTGGAGGGTTTTGATTGCTACATCATTATCTCCCTTCTTAAGGCTTATCATTGCCATCTTGTAATAAGACAGAGGCACAAAGTTTTCATCGTCAGGGAATCTCTGATTAAGCTCCTGCAATGCCTTCATGGCATCATCAAACCTTCCGAGTCCATAATAGCAGCTCGCAATATAGAAAAGGGAAAGGGGTGTTTTTTTTACGGAATAGGCCTTTTTAAACTTATCGAGGGCCTGCTGGTATCTCGCCATCTGTTCAATGGGTTGTTTTTGATAAAGATTATAATAAGTCTTATAGGCATCATATTCCAGAGCATGAGCCTTTTTAATCTGAGATGCCTTGTATATAAAACCACCGCCTATTATCAAGATAACTGCAGATATTATTGCTACAACCGGGAGAATGATCTTTTGTTTCTTTGCTATCAAACCTTTTGTTGAGGTGATAATAGTCTTTATCTCCTCTTCTGGTTTTTGCTTTTTTACAGTCCTTTTTTTTATTACCTTTGGCATCCTATAACCTCCGTGCAATTTTCTCTACAAATCGTTTCGAGTTTTCAAAAACCTGCTCCAGTCGATTTTCATCAATACCTGCTGCAATGAGAATATTTCTCGCCATTTCTACTGTTATAAGATCATTCGGGCTGTGAGAATCTGTATTAATGGAAAGAGATACTCCAAATTTAGATGCCTCCTTAGCAACATATCCATTTGACAGGGAATGGCCCTTCCTCGATGTTATCTCAAGCATCGTCCCCCTCTCCTTTGCAAAGAGTATATCCTCTGTCTTTATAAGACCGGGATGCGCAAGAAGGTCTGCTCCTGCCTCAATGGCTGCCCTGTTTGTACCCTCTGCAACCGGCTCAACAATTGTCTCGCCGTGAACAACAACCATGAGGGCACCAAGACTTCTTGCCTCTTTAACAAGGTCAGGAATCATCTGGGGTGGGGCATGGGTTATCTCTGCACCAGGTATAACCTCAATCGAAACATAAGGTCTGAGCTTATCGAGGGCCTTTACAATCCTTGGAACGATGAAATCTATGTTGGAAGAATCGACATGGTCTGTTATCGCAATAGCACTGTACCCCTTAGCAACTGCCCTTCTGACAAGCTCATAGGGTATTAACTCTCCATCGCTGAAGATGCTGTGGGTATGTAAATCGATCACACTAAAAGAATACAGCAAAAAAAGGAGAAATGTAAAGTCTTGTGGCTATAATTGAACAGAATACATCGCAAAATATTTATGTTCTCTATCATGCTATGATATAATTACTCATGATAGATACCCTTGAATTCTTTGAAGAACTGAGAGAGGCCTTTGAGCCTGTTGCTGCGGAAAAGCTCGCAAAGCTGCTTGGAAGGCTTTATAAAGAACTGAGCAACACTGTAACAAAGGCTGAATT
>JBKBUA010000053.1:8587-12999 GCA_046290845.1 Thermodesulfovibrionales bacterium | reverse complement strand
CTGCCACCAAAGATCGAGACAGAGATATTCCTTGAGCTTACCCCTGTGCAAAAAGGGATATATGAGAGGACAGTTAAGGAGGTCAGGACAGAGATTGACGAGGCCTATAAAACAATGAGACCCGAGAGGGCAAAGATCGTGGCACTCACTGCACTCCTTAAGTTAAGACAGATCTGTCTGTGCCCGCGGCTTCTTTCAAAGGACCTGCCAGAGGAGGCACCAAAGATTGAGGTCCTCTTAGACCAATTAGAGGAGCTCCTTGATGAAGGACACTCAGCCCTCGTTTTTTCACAGTTTACATCCTTTCTTGATATTGTGGAAAGGCATATCAGGAAAGCAGGTATACCTTTTGAGAGGCTTGATGGCTCAACCCCAGTTCAAATGAGAAAGGAGATAGTAAAACAATTCCAGGAATCTGCCTCTGCAAGGGTATTTCTCTTGAGCCTTAAGGCAGGAGGACAGGGGCTTAACCTTACGAGGGCATCCTATGTCTTTCACCTTGACCCGTGGTGGAATCCAGCAGTTGAGGCACAGGCAACAGACAGGACACACAGGATAGGACAGATCAGGACAGTTACAGTAACGAGGTTACTGATGAGGCATACCATTGAAGAGAAGATGAAGCTCCTCAAGGCAAGAAAACAGGCACTATACAATGCCATCCTTAATGCAAAAACATCAGCAAAGGGTGTTCAACTAACCCGTGACGACCTCGATTTCTTGCTTGGATAACAGCATCTTTATCCTCTCCTCGAGCCTGAAGATGATCTCGAGCATCTCTCCTTCGAATTCGCGGAGAAGTAGAAGTCTTTCTGGCGGTATTCTGTCTGTTATCTTTCTGCAGAGAAAGTTTATGCAGAAGACATCCCTGGCCTTAAGGCAACATCCTTCAGGTGTGAGGAAATAGCAGGAGTTTTCGTTATGCCGGGATGTGGGGAGATTAACATCCAGTAAGAGATTTATTAGCAGGAGTTCTCTCGAGTACCTCAGTTCGATCCCGCGGCCACAACAATCATTATTGAGGACACCGCATCTTGCACATTCCGCTGCCACACCTGTCTTTAACCTCTCTATTTCTGAATGCTCGATCGCTGCCTTCAATCCCTCAATGAGGGAGATAAGGTGGTGATCTTTTAAAAAAGTCTCCCTGTTTTTCTCAAGTGTTTTCTCTGCAAGGGATATATTTCTGGGAACCTCGAGTCTATCCATCTCCTGACTGTTCAGTAGAGTTTAATCCGAGAGGTTTTCTATCATCTCCTTCCTCAGTTTGTCAATTCTTGAAAGCATCTCTCTGGCTATATTTAGTGAGTCTTCGGCATCAGAGGGTTCTGTTATTTCAAGGTCACCGTAATCCACATCCGTTCTCCTTGAGAGCAGTAATTCGAAGTTTTTTACGAACTCCTTTGGTAAGAGGCCTGGCTTTATGAGTCTCAAACTCAACATTGGCATAGCACCTTCATGACTCTTAGGATTAACTCCCTCAAGGATCAGTACCGCCCGGATCGCATTAAGAACAGCATAATAGCTCCTGTTTACTGATGTCTTATACCTGCCTGCCTTAAAAATCATCTCTGCATCTTCGAGAAATTCATAGGCCCTTGCCATTCTAATATCACTCAGGGAAATCTTATCACTCGGTTCGAGGGTCATATAAGCACTCCTTCTTTTATTATATCCTGATAAAAGGGTGTCTTTATTTCTCTCTCCATCTCGAATACCTTAATGTCCTTTATTACAGGGGCAAAGGGTATCCCGGTCTCGAATTCTTCATCAGAGAATATATCTATTATCTCCTTTTCTATCTCTATATCCTTATTCCTCACGATAACGAGAACATCGAGGTCTGACCACTCTCCGTGATCTCCTCTAACCCTCGAACCAAAGGCATAAAGGGAGATTACCCTTTCAGGAAGCCTCTCCCTGAGCCTTTCCCTGATTCTTTCCAATGCCTTTCTCTCATGGGTAAACATAGGAACAATTTTATCATATCATATTTAGTGAATGGGTGAATGGGTGAAGTTGCAAACTGTTTATTTTAAATGTACAATTTTAACAGAAAGGAGGGCTTAAGATGTGGTATGTATCCATCTTTGATGCGAGGGAGGATGTCTCTTATGAAGAGATACAGAAAGAAAGGGAAAGATGGCTTGAGATGGGCAAGGATAAACTCTTTATCCAGAAGTGCAAGACGATTGAACGTTTCGAGGTCATCGGTTCCTGGCCTTTAAGGATAATCTTTGTTATAGAAACAGATGACCCTCGTGTCCTGAATCTTCTGTCGCACCATTTTGGTAATCTATGGAATTCCGTTAGCTACCCTGTAGTTAAGAGGAGCATCTTAGAGGCTTTAGAGGGAGAACATTTCGTTATTGGAGGATGAAAGGCTCAAGATCAGTTCATATAAGGAGGGGTATTCTTCCTTCGTTAATGAGATTTCCTCCTTAAGCATCTTTAAGGCCCTTGGCACGAACTTGAGGAAATACCCTTTCCCCTTAACATGTGAAAGAAAACCATAGGCACCGAGGGCTTGCATGTGCCTCTGGAGTCGGCAGGAAAGGAGAGAATTTAGAAGGACTTCAGGATCAAAAGCTGGATCTTCAGACATCCTCGCAATATAGTAATTCAGGAGCCTTTCCCTCATGGCATCGCCCATTCTGTAATAGGGATCCCAGAGTAACGATGCAATGTCATAGGCAGGTGGCCCTATCCTTGCTCCCTGATAATCTATAACTCGAGGCCTATTGTCTTTAATCATGATATTCTGGGATTGTAAGTCCCTGTGGATTACTGTTTTTGGAAATGAGTCTGCCCTGAATGCAAGCCTGCCGAGTTCGCTATAGACAGAAGCACCTATCTCCTTTCCATAGAAGGGTTTCACAAACCTCTCGATAAAGTAATCTGTCTCCCATCTAAAATAATTGTGATCAAAGACCCTTTCTCTGAGCAAAGGGCACTCTGATATGTTCATTAATAGATCTGAGTGGATTGATGCGGCAATATCTATGACCTTTCTGTACATATTTTCGATCTGGTCAGCCCTTCTTCTGCACTTAAGCCAGTTATAAAGAGAGGTGTCTCCTAAATCTTCAAATATGGCTGTTCTTTCACTGATGTCTACTTGAATCAGTTCTGGAACAGGGATTTTGTGTCTTAAGAAGAATCTCGTGTATTCAATATGCCTTTCAAAATCAGGGTCCTCAGGCGGGTACTTGACAAAGATTGCTGTCTTACTGCCCTCTATCTCCAATCCCATCTGTTTCCCTGTTACCCTGTAGTATCTCCTGTCAGAGCCTCCTGAACCAATGAGCATCAAACCATTCTCAGAACCAAAGAGTTCCTTCTCATTTAATCTGATTTCAAAATCAGGTCCTATTATTGAGTTTTCATAATTCCCAGGAGCGAGGGCCTTTCTATCAATAACTATGCAATTCCTCAGGGAAACGCCTTTACTGATGTGGCATTTTCCCTCAATCGAGACAAGGCCATTTATAATTATTTGGGAGCAATCAGACCCTTTATTGAATATGTTTTCGCCCTCCCTTCTCAGGGCATCAAAGACAGCCTTTGCGTATGAGGCAGGCCTTCCTATGTCTGTCCAGTAAGTGCCTGTTACATCCATTGTTAAAATCCTCTGGCCTGCTTTAATTGCCTTTGTCCATGCCTCTGTAACAGAAGAATAACCCTCTGGAATAAAGGCGAGGAATTCAGGTTCATAGATAGCTATGCCTGTAAAGGCCCTTCGAGATAAAGAAGAGGGGTATAGGGTAGGCGTAGTGTCAAGACCTGTTAACAGCCCCGTTTCATCTATTAGAAGTCTGTTATGATCGGGATGATCATGGATAATGAGGGTTGCAATTGCACCAGAGGTTTTGTGAAATTCTAAGGCCCTATTAAGGTTAATTTCTGATAGTATATCTGAATTATGAACGAGAAATGTTCCTCTTTTGAGCAAGGATTCAGCATTCTTTAATGCGCCACCCGTGCCGAGCAGGGAGGCCTCCTTAAAGAAGGTTATCTTTTCTATTGCATGGTGAGCTTGTCGATGGTGAGCTTGTCGAACCATGAAGGCATCCCGCCTCATACCGCATAGGAATCTTTCAATCTCTTCTCCCCTGTAATGAAGGTTTATTCCTATGTGGTCAGGCTTGAGGCTACTGAGTTTTTCTAAAATGATGCCCAGGACTGGCTTGCCCAGTATCGGTAAGAGTGGCTTTGGGATATGATTGGTCAATGGTCTCAACCTCTCACCAAGACCCGCAGCAAGGATAAAGGCATTAATCATTTTTATAACTTATTTTCATTAGGGTTAACTGTTTGTCTCTACAAAAAAGATACTCAGTAGAGTAGAAACATTTTACGCACATTCTTATCGAAGCTTTTACACTCGGCACTCCACCACTGTTCCATCTTAT
>JBKBUA010000053.1:0-8487 GCA_046290845.1 Thermodesulfovibrionales bacterium | reverse complement strand
TCAGTAGAGTAGAAACATTTTACGCACATTCTTATCGAAGCTTTTACACTCGGCACTCCACCACTGTTCCATCTTATCAAGACTTACACCTTTTGCTATATCATTCCTTAGTCTGTCCGAGCCAGTGAGTATGTCTATCGGCATCTTCACGCTCTCATACTCATAGGGAGGCAGTTTCCATTGAAATCTCTCAGGATAGAGGTCATGGATTGCCTTTATTATTGCTACACCTGTCTTAAAGGGCCTGAACCTTTCCCTGTTTGTAACATGTATCTGAGCGCCACCACAGAGCCTGCCGGCATATTTTTGAAAGGTTGGCTGAAAATAAAGGGGCCTGAACATAACGCCTGGCAGTCTGAATTCATTTAACCTCCTCACCAATGCTTCTGGCTCGATAAAAGGAGCGCCAAATACCTCAAAGGGCCTTGTAGTCCCCCTGCCTTCGCTGATATTTGTAGCTTCCAGCAGGCACTGACCTGGGTAAACAGTTGCCGTATCGGGGGTCGGCATATTGGGCGATGGCATTACCCAGGGTAACCCCGAATCATCAAACCACATCTGTCTTTTCCAGTTCTTCATCGGTATAACATGGATATCGAGGGATGGATAAAACTTTTCTCTTAAATATAATGCAATCTCTCCTATGGTCATGCCATGTCTTACAGGCAAGGGCCTCAGGCCAACAAAGGATGAAAAATCTTCATTCAGCACAGGCCCTTCAATAATCTTACCTCCGAGAGGGTTTGGCCTGTCGAGGATAACGGCAGATTTGTTTTCATCACAACAGGCCTGAAGGCACAATTCCATTGTCCATATGAAGGTATAGTATCTTGCGCCCACATCCTGTAAATCAATCACAAGGACATCTATATCCCTGAGCATCTCTGGTGTCGGCTTTCTTACCTTTCCATAGAGGCTATATACAGGAAGGCCTGTCTTTTTATCCCTGAAGCCTTCCCATTCAACCATGTTGTCCTGGGTCTCTCCCCTTATCCCGTGCTGGGGGCCAAAAAGACATCTCAGTTCAAACTTCTTTGACTTGAGAGCAATGTCTACAGCATGTTCCAGCCTTCTGTTAACAGAGGCAGGATGAACGAGGAGGCCAATCCTTGCATTAAGGAGTCTTCTGGGCCACCGGCTCAAGAGTCTGTCAAGACCTGTATGAATCCTCAAGGCTTACCCTGGTATCAATATATCAAGGAGCCTGTCCAATTCATCGAGGGAATAGTACTCAATCTCTATCTTTCCCCTTTTACCTTTGTGCTGGATCTTGACCTTTGTGCCGAGGCTCTGCTTGAGTTTCTCTTCCAAAGAGGCTATCTGTGGGTCCTTTGACCTGACTACCCTTTTTCGTGGCCTGCTGAGCCGGCCTGCGAGGGACTCTGCCTCACGGACACTTAACCCCTTTGTAACGATGGTTCTTGCCAGTTCGGTCTGATTCGATTTCCCCTCAACAGAAAGTATTGCCCTCGCATGACCCATACTCAGGGAACCTTTATTTATAAGGTCTTTAATCTCATCAGGAAGCTTGAGCAATCTTAGATAATTAGCTACCGTTGCCCTTTCTTTCCCCACCTTTGCTGAAAGTTCTTCCTGGGTAAGGTTGAACTCCCTCATCAACCTCTGGAAGGCCTCTGCTGTCTCTACAGGATTGAGGTCCTCCCTCTGCAGATTTTCTATAAGGGCGATCTCGAGAGAGTCTGATGGTGCTGTATCTTTAATTATTACAGGCACCTTCTTAAGCCCTGCTATTGTTGCAGCCCTCCATCTTCTCTCACCAGCCACGATCCTGAATGTCCCATCGCCTGCTCTACGGGCTATTATGGGCTGGAGGATACCTTTTTCCTTAATGGACTGAGCAAGCTCATTCAGGGCCCTGTCATTAAAGACCCTTCTGGGCTGCTGTTCTCCTGGAACGAGCCTTGTAATGTCAAGATTTATTATCTCCTCTCCCTTTTCAGGAAGTAGGGCATCGAGACCTTTACCTAAAGCCGTTTTCATTAAGTATCTCCTTTGCAAGGGAAAGATAGCTCTGGGCACCCCTTGAGCGCACATCATAAAGTATAGCAGGTTTTCCATGACTTGGAGCCTCGCCGAGCGTGACATTCCTCGGTATTACGGTATCAAAGACCTTATCTCCAAAATATCGCTTGACCTCAGCGACCACCTGGTGTGAGAGGCTGTTACGAGGGTCGAACATTGTAAGCAGGATGCCCTTTATTTCAAGATTGGGATTAAAAGAATTCCTTACCCTATGTAGGGTATGAGAGAGTAAACTCAGCCCCTCAAGGGCATAATACTCGCACTGAACAGGTATGATTACAGAATCCGAGGCAACGAGGGCATTTAGACTCAGGAGGCCAAGGGAAGGCGGACAATCTATGAATATGTAGACATATCTGTCTTTAACAGGTGAAAGGATATTTGAAAGAATCCTTTCCCTGCCCTCTTTCCCGATTAACTCAACCTCTACCCCGAGGAGGTCAATGGTTGAAGGGATGATGTCGAGATGTTCTATCAGCGTATGTGATATTGCCTCTTCAGGTTTGACCCTTCCAGCATAGAGATCATAAAGACTTGCCCTTATTCTGCTTCTATCGATTCCGAGGCCTGTTGTCGAATTTCCCTGGGGGTCTGTGTCTATTATCAAAATATCCTTACCCGCAAGGGCTAAAGAGGCGGCGAGGTTAATGGCGGTAGTGGTCTTCCCCACGCCACCCTTTTGATTAACTACCGCTATTATTCCCATCTCTGACATTTTATCAGACCATGGTTGAGGGGTTCAAGGGACGATGTTCCACGTGGAACATAATATGATTTAAATCATACACAAAGAACCTTCAGAGGTGTTTTACTTTAGTAAGACCCCAAGTCTTTCTCCCCGTGCTGCCTGTTTGCCCCTCCCATAAAGACAGGCAGCACCCCCCTCTAATGAACAATATCTCTTCGAGGATTATATGGAGTCCTCAGCCCGCCCTTTTATTCGCTCTGTCCCGATTCCCGATACGCCTTATTCTCTCTGATATAGGAGGGTGTGAATAGTAGAGAAGGACGTAGAGGGGGTGTGGATAGAGATTTGATAGATTTTCCTCTGAGAGTTTTACGAGGGCGCTTATCATATTTTGAGGATCCTTTGTCAGATCATAAGAGACCCTATCAGCCTCCCTTTCATATCTCCTGCTGAAGTAATTGAATGTTACCTGAAGCGGCAGTGATAAAATCCCACCTATAAAGGCGAGCACAGCAAATTTCACGAAAACTGTATCTGTATCTATATGGAATAACCTCAGAATAAAGTCACCCTCAATGAGCCTGAAAGAGACATAGATTGCTATTAATGATAGTGTCTCGAAGGCAAAGAGGGTCTTAAGGAGATGTTTTCTCTTCCAGTGTCCTATCTCATGAGCAAGGACTGCGAGGATTTCTTCATTGCTCATGCTTTTAAGAAGTGTGTCATATAAAACGATTCTCTTTGTCTTCCCGATACCTGTAAAATAGGCATTTGTATGTCTGCTTCTTCTTGAGGCATCAACCCTGAGTATCCTCCCTATGTGTATACCAGCCCTTTCAGCCAGGTAGGAGATCTTTTCTTTGAGAGACTCATCCTCGATGGGTGTAAACTTATTGAAGAGAGGTTCTATGACATAGGGTGATATGTACATTATGAAGAGACCAAAGAAGAAGAGAAATCCCCATATCAGGAGCCACCAGTAATTGGGGCTTAACCGAAGGAGATACAATCCTGCTATTATAATAATAGACGATAGGATGAGAGTGATGATGAGTGATTTCAGGAAATCCGAGATCCAGAGTCCAAAGGTTGTGGTGTTAAAGCCATATCTATTCTCTATCCTGAAGGTGTAGAAGAGATTGAAGGGAACCTCGAGGAAAGTCGCTGCAAAGATTAAGATAACAAAGAAGATCCAGCCCGAAATTAGAAAGGGAAGATTCAAGGAAGTTATCCAGGTGTTATAGATGTTTAGGAGTCCGCCGAAGAAGAAGGCAATAGTGACTATATTCCCAAAGAGTGAAGAATATATATTGAAATAAGTCTTGTCAGCCTCATAGTCCTGCATCCTCTTCAGTGTTTCCTTATCGACCTTACCTTCAAACTCAGAGGGCAACTTCGTTCCACTCCGTCTCATATGGTTTATGTTCAGGCCCTGAACCAGGTATTCAAAGGCCTCTTTGAGGAGATAAAGAAAGAGGATGCCTATTCTGAGATTCTCTATAGTCATGGTAGATTCTTGTATATCTCTTTTAGTATATTAAAACTACCTTAATAATTGCATGGAAAAGGGAGGTAAAAATGTCATCCCAAAAAGTAGCATTGGTTACAGGGGCAAACAGGGGGCTCGGTTTCGAGACGAGCCGACAGCTTGCAAGGATGGGCATTAAGGTGCTCATGGGAGCGAGGAGGGTTTCTAAAGGAAGAGAGGCGGCTAAAAGATTGCAAAAGGAAGGGCTTGATGTGGAATTCATCCTCCTGGATGTCACAAATCCTGAGCATATAAAAGAAGTCAAGAGGTACATAGAAGGAAGGTTTGGCAAGCTCGACATCCTCGTGAACAATGCAGGAATGGTTCACAGGGAGGAACCCCTTATCAGTAATAGTGTCGAAACTATCTCACCAAAGGCCCTCAGGAAGACCTTTGATGTAAATTTCTTTGGAGCAGTGGAATTGACTCAGGCGCTACTGCCCCTCATCAAAAAGAGCGAAGCAGGTCGCATCGTGAATGTATCGAGCATCCTCGGCTCACTCACATACCAGAGTGAAGAATCGGATGAATTCAAGCCCTTTGCCTACGATGCCTCAAAGGCTGCATTGAACCAATTTACTATCCATCTGGCAGCGGCATTAAAGGATACGGCTATAAAGGTAAACTCAGCCCATCCAGGCTGGGTACGGACTGATATGGGAGGTCCTGAGGCACCTATGGATGTTACTGAGGGGGCAAAGACCGCGGTCAGGCTCGCAACCCTTGGACCTGATGGCCCTACAGGTAAGTTCTTTCATCTCGATGATGAGATGCCCTGGTAGAAAAGCCTTTTATTTCTCTATAATCCTCACCTTCATCTCTATTCTTTCGAGAGGATTATCCCTTCTGTCCCGTGGCTGGCTCACTATCTTATCCGCCACATCCATTCCAGAGATGACCTCGCCAAAGACGGTATACTGGCCATCGAGGAAAGGGGCATCAGCAACGCAGATAAAGAACTGAGAACCTGCGCTATCAGGGTTAGCTGCCCTTGCCATTGAGAGGGTTCCTCTTTTATGAGGTCTACTATTAAATTCTGCCTTAAGTTGATAACCAGGCCCGCCCATGCCATACCTTGATTTATCAGCATCCTTTGTATTTGGATCCCCACCTTGAATCATAAATCCTGGTATAACCCTGTGGAAGATAGTTCCATCATAAAAACCTTTCTTTGCAAGCTCTATAAAGTTATTCACATGGTTTGGCGCTACATCAGGGAAAAATCTGAGCTTAATCTCTCCAAACTTCGTTTCGATAACCGCCTGTGCCTCTGACATCTTTTGTATCTCCTCCTTACTGAAAGTCTTTGTCTTTATCTCTGCTGAGACTACTGTGCAACCAATGAGAATAAGTATAAAGATAAGGCTCGATCTTAAAAACATACCGCACCCTCCTTATTCTGAAGTAATTTAGTTTAGCAAAAATCTTTTAAAAAGTAATAGCCGTGATGAC
Source organism: Thermodesulfovibrionales bacterium (assembly GCA_046290845.1). Classification (GTDB taxonomy): domain Bacteria; phylum Nitrospirota; class Thermodesulfovibrionia; order Thermodesulfovibrionales; family UBA9159; genus JBBIPQ01. Next base: position 2,776 of record JBKBUA010000053.1, on the reverse strand, counting down.
TGAATAAAGTTACTCTCACAAAATAAAGAATTTTTGATTGACCGGCAATCGGTTCGACTGTTCGACTGTTCGACTGGCTCACAGCTCACGATGCAAATGCACTATTTGGTTGATTGTCTGGTATAATTATCCAAAGGAGATAAAATGAAGATGTTTCGACAGTTCGACAGGCCTGCTATAACAGGAGCTCACTGTAAGGTTATTCTATTGCTATGTCTAATGATCTTAATCCCTGCTTTTCAGGCAGGGGGAAAGGAGGCAATGATGGTAAAGGATATCCACTGGCTTGGGCATGACACCTTTAAGATTATCGGTGAAAAGGTCATCTATACTGACCCTTTCAAGATTAAGAAGAAGGATCTGGCAGACATAATATTGATTACCCATGAGCATTATGACCACTGCTCACCTGATGATATTAAGAAGATTCAGGGACCAAACACAGTGATTGTCACGACACCTGATTGCGCAAAGAAACTCTCAGGGAATATAAAGACTGTGAAGCCCGGGGACAGGATAAAGGTGGAGGGAATAGATATCGAGGCAGTTCCTGCCTATAATACAAACAAGCAATTCCACACGAGGGATAAAAACTGGGTTGGTTACATCTTTACAGTCAAGGGTGAAAGGATATACATTGCTGGTGATACAGACCGCATACCCGAGATGAAGAACTTCAAGGTTGACATCGCCCTTCTTCCTGTCTCAGGCACCTATGTCATGACCGCTGAGGAGGCTGTCCAGGCAGCCCTCGATATTAAGCCGAAGGTGGCTATACCAATGCATTATGGCTCGATAGTTGGAGAGGAAAGGGATGCTAAGAGATTCGCCGAGGGGCTTAAGGGGAAGATAGATGTTGTTATCCTCAAGGAGGAGTAAGATTCTAAGTGGAGATTGGAAGGAAAAGGGTCTTTCTTGATTCGATAGATTCCACAAACTCCTATGCCATCTCCCTCGCAGAAAAGGGTTATCCCCACGGAACCATTGTTGTGGCTGATAAACAGACAGCAGGGAGGGGAAGGCATGGAAGGCTTTGGCACTCTCCGCCTAAGAAGAATATTTATATGAGTATAATTCTCAGACCCCATAGGGGTGCATTGAGAAATTTATCACTCTTAACACTAATGGCCGCAGTTGCCTTCTCAGAGGCCATTAAGTTTAAGACCTCTATACCTGTAAGAGTCAAGTGGCCAAATGACCTGATGGTATTCTGTGGCAGGGATTTCAAAAAGGTCGGTGGCATACTCTCAGAAGCACGATTTATAGGAGGTGATCTGGAATTTGCCATAATTGGGGTGGGAATAAATGTCAATTCCCTCGATGCAGACTTTCCTCCGGATCTCCTTAACTCGGCGGCTTCCCTTAGAATGGCCTCGGCCGGGGATATTGATCGGGATGACCTTATAGAGGGTTTATTGGTTTCCCTTAATAAATGGTACGACACCCTCCTGGACGGTCAAGACCATCTAATCCTGAAAAGGTGGAGGGAGATTTCCTTGACCCTCGGCAGAGATGTAGCAGTTACGGTTCGAGAGGCTCACCCTGAGGTTATAAAAGGGATGGCTATGGATATTGATAATGAGGGAAGGCTCTTACTGAGTCTCCCGTCAGGGAGAATTAAGAGGATTGAATCGGGTGATGTGGTTCACTTGAGATGAAGAGGATTCTTGCTGTTGATTTAGGGAATTCCTCGATAAGCATCGGCCTCTTTGATGGAAATGAGATTGTGGCAAAGGAGAGGCTGAAGACCCTTCTCTCTGGAACTGTAAGGGAGTATCGTGATAAGTTTGATGGCTTAATAAAAGTCTTCGGGATAGAAAGATTGGGGGGAGTCATAATCTCATCAGTGGTGCCTGAACTGACAGAGACCCTATCCACTGCCCTTTCAGAGGTAACAAGTATTAAGCCCCTTGTCCTGGGACTTGATATTGACTCAGGCCTTTCCTTTGATGTCTTAAAGCCTGAGGAGGTTGGGCCTGACAGGATCGCCAATGTTGTAGGTGCAGCCATGCTTTATGGGGCGCCAGCAATAGCTGTTGATTTCGGGACCGCCACGACCTTCAGCATTATAAGGGATAATACCTTTATCGGCGGCACGATAATGCCAGGCCTTGAGATGATGGCAAGGGCGCTTAATGCCTATACATCACGACTTCCGCTCGTTGATCTTACGGTCATTGACGAGAAGATAGATCTTCCAGGAAAGGATACAATGGAAAATATAATTTCTGGTATTATATATGGGACGGCAGGGGCTGTTGAAAGGATTATCGGTGAGATTGAATCCAGAGGAGAGAGCCCTTTCAATGTTGTCTTGACAGGTGGCTTTTCTGTTATAATGGCAAGGTTCATAAGAAGGGTTTTTTTTCTCGACCCTGACCTGACCCTCAAGGGGTTAAGGTTTATATACGAGAGGAAGGATAATGCATGAATTGAGGAAAGACCCCTTACTTGGAAGATGGGTTGCTGTCATAAGCGAATCGCGACCACCTTCAGAATATAAGATAACTGCTGAAAACACACCCGAATCAGGATGCCTGCTCTGTCCGGGCAGGGAAGGAGAGACCCCACCTGAGATAACATCTATAAGGGAGTATGATAGATGGCTCGTAAGGGTAATTCCCCATTTTAGGCCTGTATTCCAGATCGAGGGAGACCTCGGCAGGAGGGGTGTGGGGATGTATGACAGGATGAATAACATCGGAGCGAATGAGATAGTTATAGAGACGCCAGAGCATGAGAGGTCTCCGGAGGATATAGGTATAGAACAGGTCTT
>JBKBUA010000052.1:9585-13173 GCA_046290845.1 Thermodesulfovibrionales bacterium | reverse complement strand
TGCCTCCTCCGAAAGTCCTTTTATGTTCTTGCCTGAAAGGACCGAGAACTTTTTTATAAAATGCCCTGCCAAGGCCGATATATCCCTTTTCCTCTCCCTGAGAGGTGGTATCCTGATAGGGAATACATTTAACCTGTAATAAAGGTCTTCCCTGAACCTCCCCTCGCTGCACTCCTTCTTGAGGTCCCTGTTTGTTGTGGCTATTATCCTGACATCTATGGGAATGGGCTTCTTGCCTCCTATCCTGTCCACCTCCTTTTCCTGAAGCACCCTTAGAAGCTTTGCCTGGAGGGTCAGGGGCATCTCTCCAATCTCATCTAAGAGAATGGTACCGCCATTTGCGAGTTCGAACTTGCCCGCCTTTCTATCCACTGCACCTGTGAAGGCACCCTTTTCATAGCCAAAGAGTTCAGACTCGAGGAGGTTGTCAGGTATGGCTGCACAGTTTACAGCAATGAACGGGGCCTCCTTTCTCCTGCTTGCTCTGTGGATATATCGGGCTAATAGTTCTTTGCCTGTGCCGCTTTCCCCTGTTATGAGGACCGTTATATCGCTGCCTGCTATGTTTCCTGCAAGGGATATTATCTTTTTCATCTCAGGGTCTTCGGTGATTATCTCCCATTCATGCTGAATTCTGGACAGAATCGATTCTACCGCCTTTCCAATGGCATCAAAGGAGAAGGGTTTCATCAGGTAGTCTGTCGCTCCTTCCTTCATTGTCTCAACCGCATTCTCAACAGTTCCAAAGCCTGTTATCACGAGGACAGGAATATTCCATCTCTTCCTCGCCTCCTTCAGAAAGGAAAGACCATCCATCCCTGGCATCTTCATATCTGTTATGATGAGTGAATAACTTGTGTTGTTGAGCCTTTTTAACGCATCACGGCCATCAATGGCGGTGTCAGTGTCATAGCCGAGCCTGTTTATGGCCTCTTTCAGGGCAATTCTCATCTGAGGGTCATCATCAACAATTAGTATCCTTTTTTCCTTATCCACTTCTTACCCCCTACAAATTATCCCTGTGATGAGGGAAATGAAGGCTGAAGGTGCTGCCCTTTCCTTCTTCGCTCCTGACCTTAATAAATCCACCGTGAGATTGCATGATATTTGATGCGATCGTCAAACCCAGACCGGTTCCCCTGTCCTTTGTGCTGAAAAAGGGATCGAAGATCTTCTCTAAAAACTCCTTCTTAATGCCAATCCCTGTGTCTGTAATGTCAACGATTATCAGATCACCTTTTTGGGATTCGCTATCGGTCATGTCTATCCTTATAATGCCACCGTCAGGCATGGCCTGAAGGGCATTTACTATAAGATTTATCATTACCTGCTTTAGAAGTTCAGTGTCGCAGGAGATGAAGCCATCGAACAGTTTTTTTTCTATTATTACATTCCTTATTTCGATAAGGGCCGAGAGCATATTGAGGGATTCCTCAATTATTTCCCTGAGATTGGCAATCTTTTTTGAAGGTCTGTGGGGTTTTGCAAAAAATAACATATTCGTGAGGATGTTATTAAGGTTTGACACACCTGTTGCTATGCCTTTTGCAAGTTCCTTTAAAGATGCCTCAGTTATTTCCTTTTCGAGCATTGTTGCAAAGAGTTCAATGCTGCAGAGGGGATTTCGTATCTCATGGACAATCTTTGCTGCCATTTCTCCCATGGCTATAAGCCTCTGGTTTCTCTCCTGTTGCATCTCTAATTCTCTGAGTCTTGTTATGTCTTTTATGAGGATAACCGACCCTTTCGAAAACCCTGTAGAATCAAGGATCTTAGAATGGGAGATAATAACGCTGTATCGTTTGCCCTTCGCATAGAGGATCGTATCAGAACCCTCCTCATCAACAGTGAAATCAAGGCCTGAGAAGGGTTTTCCGATTAGTGCCTCTGGTTCAGAATGAAGGAGGGTGGATGCTGCCTTATTGATCAGGGTCACCCTCTCGTCAGTGTCAAGGACTATTATGGCCTCTTCGAGATTATAGAGTATGGCATCGAGATAGTCCCTATTTTTTTCCACCTCTTCGAGGGCAATATTGAGTTCTCTATTTTTCTGTTCCAGTTCAGTTGTGAGATGTCTTACCCTTTCCTGAAGAAGGTTATAATAGGTCTCGAGACTTTTTGATGCCATGGTAAAATTGTTAAAGGCCTCGCTGAGCTTGACCGTATCCATCAAAAGACCTCCTCCATTGTCTTTTCTATATCGATTTCTCTTGAAATAAGGGTTCCGAGCCTTTTTAATCTGTCTCCTTTAATTAATTGGATAACATCTCTTTCCTTTGCGCCTATGAGGATTCTATAGCTTGCCCAATCCCTATCAGCATCATTTACAGGCCCTTTTTCCTCATTTATTATCTTTCTGTAATAAACGAGGGCATCGTCCTTACGGGATAAACCGTAAAGGAGGTCTGCGAGGCGAACATAATCAGCCGTATTACCTTTATCTATCAATCTTTCGTATCTGTTCAGGAGCCTTTTTAAATCATCGGAATTTTTGTGCCTTACGGAGTCAATAATGGATGCAATGAGATTGATATCTTCACTATTAAATTCTCTTATGGATAAAAGCGAATTAATGGCATCCTTCAAGTTTCCCTTGAGAAGCGATACCTTTGACCTGATTCTGTATACATCATCGCTTTTGCTGACCGCTTTTGTTTTGAGGGACTTCAGACTCTCCTCTGCTCTTATGGGATCACCGTAGTCTGCGTAAAAGGACGCAAGAAGCAGTCCTGCTTTTTCCTTTGCATTGTTATCACCGTATTTCTTTAGCCAGGTTGTAATTTTTACAAAGGGAGTGCCGGTTCCCCTCAATGCCTCTGCCACCTTAATAAGTTTATCTGAACGGGAGGGATCGAGAAGCCAGTGACCAATTGAGTCCCACAACTTAATAAGACCCTCTTTATTCTCTGTAGCAGAAAGGATGATTGATTCAAACTCATCGATGACCTCTCTACCAGGGGATCTTCTGAAGGCGAGTTCTTTAAGAAGTGGCATTGCCTTATCGATATTGCCCGATTCCCTGTAAAGCCTGGCAAGGCTGAGGATCGCCCTTTCATAGACTTCTCCATAGGGGTAATGGATTCTTATATCGAGGAGTTTTTCTTCCGCTTCCTTTTTCTTGCCCGAATCTATAAAAACCCTTGCCATTTGATAGAGGGCCCTTCTCTTAATATCTCTGATAACATTCCTGAAGATCAGGCGATTCCCCTGCGCCAGATTTCCTGAATTTAAGACGTTATTTAGATACCTCAACGCCTCGTCATACCTTTTCTGTTCAGAGGATATAACGCCTAATAGGAATTCAGCCTTTGTCTTTATAATGTTATCCTTTATTAACTTAAGATACTGCTTTGCCTCATCATACCTTTTCAGCATCATAAGGTTTTCGCCTAACCTGTAAAGGGTTTCTTCCGAGGACTTTGGAAAATCTTTGTCTATACGGAGGGCCTTCATAAAGGTCTCATGTGCCTCCTCGGTCTTCCCAGCAGCCTGAAGCGACTTTGCCCTTCCGTATAAAGCATCGGGACCGTCTCCTCCCATGGAGAAGTAATTTATTGATTCTTCATACCGTCCTGTGTTATATAAGGC
>JBKBUA010000052.1:6867-9485 GCA_046290845.1 Thermodesulfovibrionales bacterium | reverse complement strand
AAAACTATGGCCATGCCCCATATTGAAGCAACAAATGTGCCATTGAAGTTATGGGTGAATGGGTGAATAGGTGAATGGGTGAATGGGTGAATGGGTGAATAGGTGAATGGGTGAATGGGTGAAACCATTCACCTAAAAACTGCTGCTCTATGGGGAAGGGAGGTTGTCAATTTGATGACGTTATGCCCATCTTCTTCATCTTTTCGATGAGGGTTGTCCTGTTGAGGTTCAGGAGGCTTGCGGCCCTGCTCTTTACGCCACCTGCCTTTTTAAGGGCAGTAAGGATAAGATTTCTCTCCATATCGTCGATTATCTGATTCAGATTTATTCCTTCGTCAGGAATATCATTTACTCCAACTGGATAGAGATTTTCCATGATTGGCTTAGAATCCCCGGTGCTAATGGTAATCGTGTCTAAGGACAGAGATGGGGCATCTGTCTCTGAATGAAATTTATCAGGCAGGTCATTAATATCGGCGACATCGCCATTAACGAGTATTGTCAGTCTTTCTACGAGATTTCTCAACTCCCTTACATTCCCTGGCCAGTCATAATTAAAAAGGGCGTTCATTGCCGCTTTTGAAAATCTCAGGGGTTGCTTCTTTCTTTTCTTTGCGAATTCATGGGCAAAATGGTCAAGCAACAGGGGTATATCTTCTTTCCTTTTCCTGAGAGGGGGGATCTGCAAGGGTATTACATTCAGCCTGTAATAAAGGTCTTCCCTGAACCTTCCATCCTTGACTGCCCTTTCGAGGTCACTGTTTGTTGCTGCTAAGATCCTTACATCTACCTTAATAGTCTTTATCCCTCCAACCCTCTCAAACTCCCTTTCCTGTAAAACTCTAAGGAGTTTAACCTGCAGATGGGGGGCGAGTTCGCCGACCTCATCGAGGAAGAGGGTGCCTCTGTTTGCAAGCTCAAACCGGCCTATCCTCGTATTTAAGGCACCGGTAAAGGCACCTTTTTCATGACCGAACAACTCTGATTCGAGGAGGTCCTTGGGAATGGCGGCACAATTTACAGGTATGAAAGGCGCCTCAGAGCGTGAACTCGAGTAATGAATGGTCTTTGCTATCATCTCTTTTCCTGTCCCGCTTTCACCTGTTATCAGGACAGTGCTTTCTGTGTCTGCTATCTTTTCTATCATCTCGTAAACCTTTTGCATCGCAGGGGAGTCACCTACTAATCCCTCAAACCTGTATTTCTTCTTCAGTTGTTTCTTCAGAAAGAGATTTTCCTTTTGTAGCCTTGAGATACCTATGGCCCGATTTATGACTATCCCGAATTCCTCGAGATTAAAAGGCCTTGTGATATAATCAATGGCACCTAATTTCATTGCCTCCACAGCATTCTGAACAGTCCCGTAAGCAGTAATAACAATAACCGGGGCGGTGTTATTCATAAGGGAGAGTTCTTTTAAGACCTCGATACCGCCAATCTGAGGCATCATGAGGTCAGTAATTATGAGGTCAAAGTTTTCTTCCTTCGCTACATCGAGGCCTTCTCTTCCATTACAGGCCATGACTACTTCAAAGCCCGCACCTGTCAGGTAGGTATTAAGAACATCTCTTACTACATCATCATCATCTATAACGAGTATTCTTGACATAGGTGATTTTAACTGGCCTATGAAGGATATGTCAATAGATTGACATGTCCTTTAACCCGGTAGTTACATTATTTGGGTTAAGTCCGTCCTCGCATGGTGAGCTTGTCGAACCATCGCATGGTGAGCTTGTCGAACCCTAATCTCTGTCTGACCGCCTCATAGAGAGAGACGGAAGCCGCCACCGAAACATTAAGACTTTCTGCCTTTCCAACTATGGGTATGCTTACTAACTCATCTGCTGCCCCTATTAATTCTGGACTTACTCCCCTTGCCTCATTACCAAAGACAAATGCAAGAGGTCCTCTGAGGTCTATCTCGTAGATTGTCTTCCTTCCAGATGGTACGGTAACAAAAAGCCTTATCTCCTTTGTTTTTAAAAATCTTAATAAGGGTTTCAATTGAGAGAAGACAACGAAGATATTAAAGATACTTCCTGCTGATGACCTGATTACCTTTGGCATGAAAGGATCACAGGTGCCTGGTAGGACAATTATTCCAGAGGCACCAGCAGCATCCGCTGTCCTTATTATTGTTCCGAGGTTGCCTGGGTCCTGTATCCTGTCACAGACCACTAAAAGGGGATCCTTCTCTAAAGGCAGGTCTTCGAGCCGCGATGTCTCATATCTGGATAGGGCAACTATCCCTTGAGGATGCTCTGTGTCAGAAAGGGCTGAGATTATTCTTTCTGAGGTCTCTATTATCTCGGCACCCTTTGAAAGTTTCTTGAGAAATGCCGAGTTTTTATAATTCTTCGAGAAGAAAACCCTGATTATCCTGAACCTTGAGGCATAGGCCATTTCAATGGCATGTTCACCTTCAATGAGTAAATATCCTTTTTCTTTTCCAGCCTTTATCCTCAGAGCCTCTTTTATCAAAGGGTTTTGCCTGCTCTCAACAAACCTGACCATTTAATTAATATATCATATTCACCCATTCACCTATTCACCTATTCACCTATTCACCTTAAGCCTTAAGCCTCATGTTAAAATAAACCCGTGTGAATGAGATG
>JBKBUA010000052.1:5491-6769 GCA_046290845.1 Thermodesulfovibrionales bacterium | reverse complement strand
CTATTCACCTATTCACCCATTCACCCATTCACCTTAAGCCTTAAGCCTCATGTTAAAATAAACCCGTGTGAATGAGATGATTTATTATCTTGGTTATCTTTTAAAAAAGCAGAGGGATTTAAGCAGACAGAAGACCCTTCCGAGGAAAGTAATCAGTATTGGCAATATCACAGTAGGAGGTACGGGGAAGACACCTGCTGTGATTGCCCTGGCACAGGAGGCAAAAAAGAGGGGCTATTTCCCTGTAGTGCTGACAAGAGGTTATAAGGGAACTATTAAAGGGCCATGTTTTGTAAGTAAGGGAGACGGACCGTTATTGAGTCCTGATGAGGCAGGCGATGAGGCCTTTCTGTTGGCCCGGAGGCTTGAGGCAGTTCCTATTATAAAGTCTTCTGATAGATACAAAGGTGGTTGTCTCGCCCTCAATATATTTAATAATGAGAGGATGCTTTTTATCCTCGATGATGGCTATCAACATCTGCGATTATTCAGGGACATTGACATCCTCCTGATTGACGGGATGAACCCCTTTGGTAATAGGAGACTGCTGCCGATGGGAAGATTGAGAGAACCTTTAAAGGAGATTAAGAGGGCTGATCTAATCGTTATAACACGAACCCTTAGTATGCCTGAGACATTGCTAAAAGAGATAAGGATTTATAATGATAGGGCCCCTGTCTTTCTTTCTGTTAACAGCCCCTCCTTTTTTAAGACAATGAATGGAGATGTTATTCCTTTAAAAGACCTTTCAGGCAAAAGGGTTGTTGCCTTCTGCGGTCTTGGTAATCCTGATTCATTCAGAAAGAGCCTTATTGATCTCAATGTCGATCTTAAGGATTTTATTGTGTTCAGGGATCATCACAGATTTACCCACCATGACCTGAAAAGGATAGAAAAGACCGCTGAAAGGTTTAAGGCTGACTGGATTATTGCGACAGAGAAGGATATAATAAAAATTAAGAACTTTGACCTGATTCCAAATCTCATTTATCTCTCTATAGAATTTGAGGTGGAGGATAATTTCTTTGAGGAGGTCTTCAGAAGGTTATGATAAGGTATATAAATGTAAAGAGCAGGATGAGGACAGAATTTATTGATATAACAGAAAGGGTTCAGGAGATTATCAATGAAGAGGGTGTTAAGGAAGGCATTTGTTATATCTATGTGCCCCATACAACAGCAGCGATAACGATTAATGAAGGCGCTGACCCCTCGGTTCAGCGAGACATAATATCGACCCTAAACAGGCTCATACCTTTTGAGGGAGATTATCATCAC
>JBKBUA010000052.1:2571-5392 GCA_046290845.1 Thermodesulfovibrionales bacterium | reverse complement strand
CTGTCGAACCATCAATCCTGTATTCTTCTGTTGCCCATTTGCCGAGGTCAATTAGCTTGCACCTCTCGGAGCAGAAGGGCCTCCAGGGATTTTCTTCCCAGGTTATTATCTTTTTACAGGTTGGACAGATTATCTTCATCACCTCATCACCTCATCACCTCTTCACCTATTCACCTCTTCACCAAATTTATGCAACATCAGGTTTAGTCCTTTTGTTATATGAATCTTTCCTCTGGTATCAATTATAACACCACCATAACCCAACTCCTCGAGGAGCCTGAGCCCTCTTTCAGGGCCGAGGACAAAGATGCCTGTGGAAAAACCATCGGTAAACACACCTTCCTTTGTAATTACTGTTACGCTCTGGCAGCCCGTAGCTGGCTGCCCTGTCTTTGGGTTCATTATGTGATGGTATCGTTTTCCATCTTTTATGAAAAACCTCTCATAATCTCCTGAGGTAGAAATAGCCATTTCCTTAAGCTCAATAGTTGCTATTACTTCGTCATCTTTGTCCTTTGGCCTGGGATTCCTGATCCCTACCAGCCATGGCCTTCCGTCAGGTTTTGTGCCAAAGGCCTTTATATCCCCTGCCACAGCCACAAGACCTCCCTTGATACCTTCCCTTTTGAGAACAGATACAGCAAGGTCTGCAGCATATCCCTTTGCTATGCCTCCTGTGTCAAAGGACATTCCTTTCCTTCTGAGGAAGGCTGTAGAATTAGCCCTGTCTATCACCATTTCTCTGTAATCAACGAGTTTCAGCCTGTCCTTTATAATTCCTTCGTCAGGGATAATCCCTTTCTTGAAATCCCATAATCTCATGAGCGGACCAACGGTTGGATCAAAGGCACCACCTGTCTTTTCTGATACATATAGGGCCTTCTCAATGATGTCGAGTGTAAGGGGTGAAACCTTCACAGGTGATATACCTGCCTTTCTGTTTATCTCTGCTATCTCGCTATCCTCTGACCAGAAGCTTATCAAACCCTCAAGCCTCCTTATCTCATCAAAGGCCTTATCTATTGCCCTTTCTGCCTTATCCTCTGAGCTCGCCACGACATTTATAGTCACGAGCGTGTCCATCAATATCTTACTCTTTCTGAAGACCCTTTCTCTTTCTGTTGAACAGGCCAGAAGTGGCAGGACTGAAAGGAAGAATATCAAGATGCTCAAACTCTTTCCCAATTTCTCATCCCTCATATCCAAATTCCCCTTCACCCCTTCACCCCTTCACCCCTTCACCTATTCACCCATTCACCCATTCACCCGTTAACCCCTTCACCCCTTTACCCCTTCACCCCTTCACCTATTCACCCATTCACCCATTCACCTATTTAATGACCGAGCTTTCCCTTCAGAAACCTGCCCGTATAAGAGCGGGGATGCATTGCTACCTCCTCAGGAGTACCTTTAGCGATTAACCTGCCACCTTCTTCCCCGCCCTCAGGTCCGAGGTCTATTATATAGTCAGCAGATTTTATTATTTCGAGATTATGCTCGATTACTATTACCGTGTTTCCTCTATCTACGAGACTGTTCAGGACATCGAGGAGCCTCTGAATATCCACGAAGTGAAGACCTGTTGTGGGTTCATCCAAAATATAAAGGGTATTTCCTTTTCCTCGTTTCGATAGCTCCCTCGATAACCTGAGTCTCTGGGCCTCACCACCCGAAAGTGTTGGTGCAGGCTGACCGAGTTGAAGATAGCCGAGGCCGACATCCTCGAGCATCTCAAGTTTTTCCCTTATCAAGGGAATATGTTCAAAAAAGGCTGCTGCCTCTGATATAGTCATACCTAAGATCTCTGAAATATCCTTTCCCTTATATTTTACTTCAAGGGTCTCTCTATTATACCTCCTTCCTTTGCATGCATCACATTGAACAAATGCGTCGGGCAAGAAATGCATTGCCACCTTAATCAGACCATCACCATGGCATTTCTCGCATCGGCCACCCGGCAAATTAAAACTGAACCGCGAGGCTGTATATCCCCTTATCCTCGATTCCTGAATCTGGGCATAGAGGTTTCTGATATGGGTAAAAATACCTGTATATGTGGCAGGGTTTGATCGTGGTGTCCTGCCCAGTGGCGACTGATCCACACATATGACACTGTCAATCTTCTCGGCTCCCTTTATCTCCTTGTATCTTCCAGGTCTTATATGACCACCGTATAATCTTTTTCTGAGAGCATTGTAGAGTATCTCGATTATAAGGGTGCTTTTGCCCGAGCCTGACACGCCTGTTACCACAGTAAAGACACCTATTGGAATACTTACATCTATATTTTTGAGGTTAAACTCTGAGGCACCGATTACCTCTATGAAATCCTTTGGTCTTCTCCTTATGGAAGGAAGGGGAATCGATATTTCACCCTTAAGGTATTTACCCGTTACAGAACTTTCATTTCTCATTATCTCCTGAGGGCTTCCCTCTGCCACTACCCAGCCACCTTTTGCACCTGCTCCAGGACCCATATCGACTATATGATCAGCCCATCTCATCGTCTCCTCATCGTGTTCAACGACTATTACGGTATTACCAGCTTCTTTTATATAGGTAAGGCTTTCGAGTAATTTTTGACAGTCCCTCGGATGAAGGCCAATGCTCGGTTCATCGAGGACATAAAGCACACCTGTAAGGGACGAACCCATCTGGGTAGCGAGCCTTATCCTCTGTGCCTCTCCTCCTGACAGGGTAAGAGAGAGGCGGTCAATCGTTAAATAACCAAGACCGACCTTAATCAGAAAGGATAATCTATCCTTAACCTCCTTAAGGATGCGGGATGATATAAAACTTTCTCGTTCCGTGAGTTTTAGAC
>JBKBUA010000052.1:0-2472 GCA_046290845.1 Thermodesulfovibrionales bacterium | reverse complement strand
TCAGAAAGGATAATCTATCCTTAACCTCCTTAAGGATGCGGGATGATATAAAACTTTCTCGTTCCGTGAGTTTTAGACTGTTGATGAATCTATAGGCCTTTTCAACATCAAATCTTGAAAAATCACCTATACTTAAGTCCTGTATCTTTACGCTTAATGACTCCTTTTTAAGTCTCATTCCTTTACAGAGGCTACAGAAATTTGTTAGTGCATAATGGTCAATTTCACTTTCTGGGAGGTCCATTATATCTTCCTCAAGACCTATTATACCGAGACCCTTGCACCTTGGACAGGCACCATAGGAGCTATTGAAAGAGAAAAGCCTCGGGTTAATCTCAGGGAAACTCGTTCCGCATCTTAGGCAGGCCATTGTCCTGCTGAAGGGGATATCCATCTCCTTATCGGGCAGGTTTATTACTACTGTGTCAGCATACTTTAGGGCAGTCTCTATAGCATCCCTTATCTTCTTGTCAACTCCTAATTTTATTATGAATCTATCGATGACTATCTCAATGGTATGCCTCTTCTGCTTTTTCAGGACAATATTTTCTGTCAGGTCCATCATCCTGCCGTCAATCCTTGCCCTGACAAAACCTTCATTTCTCATCTGTAATAGTTCTTTTTTATACTCACCTTTTCTGTCCCTGACAATTGGAGAAAGTATCTGGAGTCTTGTGCCCTGGGGCATTGAGATTACAGAGTCTATAATGGCATTTACATCCTGAGTGGAGATAGGACCGCCGCATTTATAACAGAAAGGTTTTCCTATCCTTGTATAGAGTACCCTCATATAATCGTAGATCTCTGTTATTGTGCCTACTGTGGAGCGTGGGCTCTTTGTTACCGTCTTCTGGTTTATTGCTATGGATGGCGAAAGCCCTTCAATATAATCCACATCAGGCTTCTGGAGCTGCTCGAGAAACTGGCGTGCATAGGCAGAGAGGCTTTCCACATATCTCCTCTGACCTTCGGCATAAATCGTGTCTATTGCGAGAGAGGATTTACCCGATCCAGATGGCCCTGTGATAACTGTTACCTTCCCTCTCGGTATCCTGACATTAATATTTTTGAGGTTATGTTCCCTCGCTCCTTTTACGATAATAAAGTCCATTTTTTAATATAACATTTTGTTATGGTAAGCATGTCGAATCATTGCTTTTAAATATTTAAATGTAATAATATATAAAATCTGTTGCTGGTTCACAGCACAAATTTATCTATGGAGGTGGATTTATGGCAAGCAAGGAATTAAAGGAGCTATTAAATGAGGCTATAGCGAGGGAGTTACAGGTATCCGTTCAATATATGTGGCAGCATGTGATGATCAGGGGGATTAATGCAGAATCGATTGGCGGGATTTTTAAAGAGATTGCTATTACAGAGATGAAGCATGCCGAGGCAATAGCGGAGAGGCTCGATTACTTAGGAGGGGTTCCCACAACAAAGCCAACACCTATTGAGGTCGGGAAAAACGCAAAGGACATGCTGAAGATAAATAAAAAGGCTGAAGAGGATGCGATAGTGTTATACAAAAAGATAATAAATATCGCTGAAAAGGAAGGGGACCCTGTCACAAAGAGACTCTTTGAGGGTATCCTCGCAGATGAGGAGAATCATCATAACCAGTTCTCGACATTACTGGAGGAGTAAGACCAATAGAATGAAGGTTAATGTTTTAGCCCGCCTCGCGGGACTAAGGCCCGTTGACGGAGACAAAGGAGGGGAAGATGAAGGCAATCGAGATAAAAAAAGGTATTTATTGGGTAGGTGCTATTGACTGGGCTGTCAGGGATTTCCATGGTTATATAACACCGAGAGGAACGACTTACAATAATTATTTGATAATGGACAGGGATATAACCCTTATCGACACCGTCAAGTTTGACTTTGCAGAGATAATGCTTAAGAATATAAAATCCGTGACCGATCCTTCAAAGATAAGTCATATTGTTATAAACCATATTGAAAATGATCATGCCACAAGCCTCGACAGGATAATGGAAATTGCTCCATCTGCAACTATATATATAACTGAAAAGGGTAAGAAGGGTATCGAGAGATTCTTTGATATCTCGAGATGGAATATTAAGGTTGTTAAGACGGGTGATACTCTGAATATCGGCAGCAAGACGCTTCTCTTTATTGAGACACCAATGCTCCACTGGCCTGATTCAATGATGACCTATGTCAAAGAGGATAAGTTACTCATAAGCCAGGATGCCTTTGGTCAGCACATAGCCTCTGCTGTGAGGTTCGATGATGAATTTGTTACCTGTGAATCCATGTCAGAACTTGAAGATGGCGTCATAGATTACTATGCAAATATCCTTATGCCCTTCGGACAACTAATTAAGGCAAAGGTCGCCGAGATACAGAAGCTGGGTCTCGAGATAGATATGATAGCCCCTGACCATGGCATCATCTGGAGGGCTAATCCCCAGAAGGTATTACAGATGTATCTCGACATGGCAG
>JBKBUA010000051.1:8219-13208 GCA_046290845.1 Thermodesulfovibrionales bacterium | reverse complement strand
AGTTCAGAGTTATGGGTAATGAGTTTTGAGTTTTTACTTCTGAGTTCTGACTTCTCAGCTCTGACCTCTGTTATCTCCACTCCCAGCATCCTCATAGCATTTATGGTATTTATGGGATCCTCTGCCATGAGGGGATTTCTGATGATGCTTTTTCCTTCTGCAAAGGATGCAAACATAATTGCCCTGTGGGTGATGGACTTATCAGGTGGTGGTGCAAGCTCACCCTTTAAGGCTCTTGCCTTATTTAACTTTATCCGAGTCATAAATATTCTATTTAACTCAATAACAGTTTTTCTTGCCGACTTGATAAATAATCTTTGATCCTCTTTTCTGCAAGCCTCACATATTCCTCGTTTATCTCATACCCTATATAATATCTATTAGTTTTAATTGCTGCCAATGCTGTCTGCCCACTACCCAAAAATGGGTCAAGTATAACATCACCCTCAAAACTATAAAGCTGAATAAGTCTATAGGGTAGTTCAACTGGAAAGGGAGCAGGATGTCCTATCTTCGTTGCTGGCTCTGCTGAAAAGGTCCAGATGCTTTTAGTGAAGTTTAGAAATTCTTCTCTCGTTATTGTACTTTTTCTTTTAGGACTACCCTCCCTTGAAAATGTTCCCTTAGAAAAAACAAGTATATATTCATGGATGTCCCTTAATGTCGGATTTTTAGCAGAAAGCCAGCTACCCCATGCAGTAGAAGGACTTCCGCTGGAAGCCTTATTCCAGATAATCTCTCCCCTCATCAAGAACCCGAGGTCAAGCATATCTTCAATGATAAATACATGGAGTGGTATATAGGGCTTTCTACCGAGATTTGCAATATTAATACATGCACGACCACCAGGAACAAGTACCCTTTTAACCTCATTCCAGACCTTTTTTAAAAAAGATCTGTATTCGCTCAGAGTAAGATTTTTGTCATATTCCTTGCCCACATTATAAGGTGGAGATGTTATCATAAGATGAACACTACAATCGGGCAATTCATCCATGTTTTCACTTGACTTGCAGAGAATCTTATTTAGAAATTCAGGTAGAATCTTATTTTCCTTATATTCGGACCTCTCCTCGTTCGGAAACCCATCGTAAAGCTTGCTTGCATAGAATGCTGAAGAATCATGCCCTATCCTGCCAGGAGAACCAAAAGAACTGGTCTTTGTGCCATTGCCTCTTTTATGTTTAATCCTCATCCCAGAACTCAACCCACCTTTTATAAGGATTATACTCTATTTTCTGTCTTGTCCACTTAATTAACATCTTCTTCGTATCATCATCATATAACAATGATTCCAGAGCCTCTTTTTTAAATTCTATGCCTCTGGGATTTGTTCCTTCTTTAGGTAATTTTATGTAATTGTCTCTGCCCAATCTTTTAAAGTGTTTTATCTGAACTTCTTCAGGGATATGAGTAAAAAAGCCTTCAGCATCCCAATTTATCTGGACAAGTAAAATATCACAAGAGGGGTTATAATTCATTAAAAATTCTTTTGAACTCTTTGCATCCACAGTCCATGAGATTTTAACACCTGAAAGATTTTTGCCTGTAAAGGTCTTTATAGAAACCGGATCACTAAAGACCTTTACATCAACTTCCGGCTTGGTAATGGATATATTGGTATCCACATTCTCCTCTCCAAATTTATAAATCAACAATGCAATTATTATCTGTTCCCTTAAAGTACCAACTTCCATTCCTGTTTTCCCTGCCCGCGACACCTCTATCTGGGCAAGCTGAAATAAATAAGGCAATTTCCTTTGAATTCTTTCTATCATCTTTTTATCACGGAACAATTCAGCCAGTCTGCCCATCTCTACCTTATTTTCTCCCTCAAATTCTTTGCCCTCTGAAACTCCTCTTTTATTCCCTCTGCGTCTGATTTTTCAATTAGTCCTTTTATTTTCTCAATATTTCCCCTGAAGACATCAAGGAACCTCAAAAGATTTTCCCTGTTATAGACCAATATATCCCTCCACATCTCTGGAGAACTCAACGCTATCCTCGTTGTATCCTTAAAACCCTGACCAGCATATTCGATGAACTCTGAATCTATATCTCCGATTGTGTTTACAAGGGTGTAGGCTATTACATGGGGCAGATGGCTTACGGCTCCGTAAATCTCATCATGTTTATAGGGATCCATGAATCTTACCTTTGAACCAAGGCTTTCCCAGAGGACGGCTATCTTCCGCAGTGCCTCTGTGTCAGAGTTTTCTGTGGGCGTTATTATGCAGAGGGCATTCTTAAAGAGGTCTGCCCTTGCCTCATCTATGCCAGATCTATCACTGCCCGCTATTGGGTGAGAGCCTATATAGGAAGACCCTTCAGGGATTGAACCCTCTATCTCATACACAAGGCTGCCTTTAACGCTTCCTACATCTGTAATTAAAGAACCCTTCTTTAATATCTCTTTTATTTTATCGATTATATCCCTGAAGACCCCGACTGGTGTTGAAAGGATTATGAGATCAGATTCAACAGAGGCCTCTCCTGGATCGAGGCTATAATTGTCTATAATGCCCCTCTCCCTTGCCCTCTTCAGGTTCTCTTCTCTCCTGCCATATCCTGTTATATTTTTGCAAAGCCCTTTATCCCTTAAGGCTAAGGCGAAAGATGCGCCGATGAGACCAACCCCAAGGATCGAGACCTTATTAAAAAATATTCTTTCCACTATTAACTATCTTTTTAATGCGTGATGAGTTATGAGTGATGCGTGATGAGTTAAAAACACATTACGCATCACGGATTACATATTTCCCTTCCTACAGCCTCTGCTACAGGCCTGAGTTCTTTCATGAGCTGTGCAAAGGAATCAGGCTTAAGAGATTGTTCTCCATCTGACATAGCCTCTTCAGGATTTGGATGAACCTCAATCATAAGTCCGTCCGCTCCTGCTGCAATAGCAGCCTTTGCCATGGGTGCCACAAGGTCCCACTTGCCAACTCCGTGACTCGGGTCAACGATGACAGGAAGATGTGTCAGCTGTTTCAAAAGGGGGACAGCGCTCAGGTCCAGGGTGTTTCTTGTTGCTGTCTCGAAGGTCCTTATGCCCCTCTCACAGAGTATAACCTCGTGATTACCACGGGACATTATGTACTCCGCTGACATCAGCCATTCCTTTATTGTTGCTGAGAGACCTCTCTTAAGGAGTACAGGCTTTTTTACAGAACCAACTTCGAGAAGGAGTCTGAAGTTTTGCATATTCCTTGCCCCTATCTGGATTATGTCAGCATATTTGACCATAATATCGAGGTCACGGGGATCCATCAGTTCTGTCACTATGGGCAGACCTGTCTTTTCCCTCGCCTCTGAGAGATAACGAAGTCCCTCCTCTCCAAGCCCTTGGAATGTGTAAGGTGATGTGCGAGGTTTGAATGCCCCGCCTCTCAGGAAGGTGGCTCCTGCCTTTTTTACCTCTTCAGCAGTTGCTATTATCATTGCCCTGTTTTCTACAGAGCATGGTCCTGCCATTACATGGATCTTTTTGCCACCTATAACTTTGTCCCTGACATTAATCAGGGTTGATTCTTTCTTGAAATCCCTGCTTGCCAGTTTATAGGGTTTGAGTATCCTGAGGACATCTTCGACACCTGTCATTACCTTTATTGCATTTTCTTCTTCCTCTGTAACCCTGGAGGTGTCACCAATTACACCTATTATTGTTCGCTCTGTTCCCCTCGAGACATTTGCCTTAAGACCCTTACTTTCGAGTTTCTTTATTATGTGCTTCAAAGCCTCTTCAGTGGCATCAGGCTTCAATACTATGATATCCATAAAATCCTCCTCGAATACTTATTGATGCGTAATGTGTGAAGGATAAAAGGCTTTTAATGCCTCAATGAACCTTTTGTTTTCCTCGGGCATTCCTATCGTCACCCTTATTGCCCCTGGTCCCATGGGACGTATAATAACGCCTCTTTTTAAAAGGGCATCATAAAGGCTCATAGAATCCCTCAAAGGGATATATATAAAATTAGCCTCGGTTGGTACATATTGTATGTTTAATCTTTCCAGTTCATTGTAAAGGAATCTTTTGCCATCTTCGTTTATTTGTCTTGACTTCTTGATGTGTTCCCAGTCTTTAAGGGCTGCGAGTGCTGCCACTTGAGCGAGCGAATTTGTGTTGAAAGGAGGTCTCAGTCTATTCATCTCTGTTATGATATCTTTGTTTGCTATCCCATAGCCTATCCTCAGTCCAGCAAGGCCATAGATCTTCGAGAATGTCCTGAGGATGAGTATATCTTTTCCCTTTCTGAACCACTTCATGCTATCGGCATAATCAGGGTCTGTCACATACTCATAATAGGCCTCGTCCATCACGATGAGGATTCCATCAGGAATATTGTCCATAAGATGGTCAAACTCTTCTTTCTTATTAATAGTCCCTGTAGGGTTGTTCGGGTTTGCAATGAAGAGCATCCTCGTTTTATCGGTAACCGAGGCGAGCATTCCTTCAAGGTCATGTCTGTAATCCTTTAATGGAACCTGAATCGGCCTGCACCCCATTGCCTGAACAGACATGGCATAGACCACAAAGGAGGGATGGGCCATCACTGCCTCATCCCCAGGTCTCATGTAGGTCCTTACCGCTATATCAATCAACTCGTTCGAACCATTGCCGAGTATGATATTGTCCATATCAACAGAGAGACGATCCGAGAGTGCCTTTCTGAGATAATACCCACCCCCGTCAGGATAACGGTTGAGACCTGATTCTTTCCCCCTGATTGCCTCTATGGCAAGTGGTGAGGGACCGAGGGGATTCTCATTTGATGCGAGTTTAACAGAATCCCTTATCCCCAGTTCCCTTTCAAGTTCCTCAATCGGTTTGCCCGGGACATAGGGTTTTATGGTTGATATATAATCAGGCGGTCTAATCATAACTTGCACTCGATGGATAGGAACCAAGTACCTTTAGATAGAGACAACCTTCCTTAAGTTCCTCAACGGCCCTTCTAACTTTTTTATCCTCAATATGTCCTTCCA
>JBKBUA010000051.1:4646-8120 GCA_046290845.1 Thermodesulfovibrionales bacterium | reverse complement strand
AGTCAACAAAGAATATATATTCCCATGCCTTTCTCCTTGAAGGTCTTGATTCTATCTTTGTGAGGTTTATCCGAGCCTTCTTAAAGGGTTCGAGGACACTGTAAAGCGCGCCAGGTCTATCCTTAATAGAAAACATGATCGAGGTTTTGTCTTTGCCTGTCTTTTTTGATGTCTCCTTGCCAATAATAAGAAATCTTGTGTAATTGTCCTTGAAGTCTTCGATATTTCTCTCAACAAATCTGAGGTCGTATATCCTGGCTGCTAACTCACTGGCTATAGCTGCGGCATCATCATCCATCGATGCGATCTCAGCAGCCTTTGCAGTACTCGTTGCATCATGTATAGGGATCCCTGGCATATTCCTCTCAAGCCACTTCCTGCACTGGGCTGTTGCCTGGGGATGGGAATAGATCTTTTTTATCCTCGATTTTTCACCACTCTTTGAAAGGAGATTGTGGGTAACCTTTAACATCACCTCTCCTGATATCTTAAGGTCATAGTCCATGAACATATCGAGGGTGTAACTGACAACCCCTTCATTCGAATTCTCTATAGGTACGACACCATATTCTGCCTGTCCTGAGTAAACAGAGTCAAAGACATTCTTTATACTCTCCACAGGAAGGAAGCTTGCAGAGGAGCCAAAATATCTCATGGCAGCCAGATGGGTGAAGGTCGCCAGTGGCCCAAGACAGGCAACCTTTAAGGGTTCTTCCAGGGAGAGGGAGGCCGATAATATCTCCCTGAATATTATCTTTAATGCGTCATTCGGGAATGGCCCTTTATTGGAGTTCGTGAGCCGTTCGAGTATCTCCTTCTCCCTCTCGGGGGAATAGAAGTTTGTCTTCTCAAGCCTCTTTATCTTACCTATCTCGAGGACTATCTTAGCCCTCTCATTGAGAAGCCTGAGGATTTTATCATCGATACTATCTATCTTTTGTCTAAGTGTTCTAAGCTTTTCCATTTCTGTAGCCTAAATAATACATTCTTTTTGCTTTATTTTTCAAGGGTTATGGGTAATGAGTAATGCGTAATGGGTAATGGGGATGAGTTACGCATCACAGATTACGGGATAACCTTATCTGCATTATCAGGGGTTAAAGAGGGGATAGAGCCTATCGTAACTGCTCCTTACATGCTCAGGTATGACCCTTACCTCTCCTAAGAGAGCCATGAAATGGGTATCTCCTACCCATCTCGGTATAATATGAAGATGGAGATGTTCTTCAATCCCGGCTCCTGCAACCCTGCCTATGTTGATTCCTACATTGAAACCCTCGGGTCTGAAGGCCTCTTTTAAGGCTGTTACAGAGAGGTTTGTTATCTTCATCATCTCGAGCATCTCCTCATCAGTAAGGTCCAGTGTGGAATAGACATGTCTGTAAGGAACGACCATGAGATGACCGTTGTTATAGGGATAGAGGTTCATGATGACGAAATTCAAATTACCCCTGTAAAGGATCAGGTTTTCCCTGTCCTTTTCCTCCTTTGGTTTATCACAGAAGATACAGCCTGGACCCTTTTTTGAGAGGATATATTCTATTCGCCATGGTGCCCATATTGGCTGTATCATTTCTCCTCCCCGAGACCGAGTCTGTGGAGTACCTGCTGCATATCGCTCCAGACGAGCCACTTGTCCTTTGGATTCCTCAGGAGATAGGCAGGATGGAAGGTCGGCATCACTGGTATGTCTTCATATTCATAAAACCTTCCCCTTAATTTTGTTATTGGTATCTTTGTATTAAGGATTGTTCGGGCTGATATCCTGCCAAGTGATACAATAATGCGCGGTCTAACGATCTCTATCTGCCTCTTCAGAAAGGGGAAACAGGTGACTATCTCGTCCTCTTCAGGGTCACGGTTAAAGGGAGGCCTGCACTTGACTATATTCGCTATATAGACATCCTCCCTCTTGAAACCCATCTTATTGATTAGCCTTGTGAGGAGTTGGCCTGCTTCTCCAACAAAGGGTCTTCCCTGAATGTCCTCCTCGCTACCAGGGGCCTCTCCAATAAACATAATAGACGTCTCAGGACTTCCCTCTCCAAAGACGATATTTTTTCTCTGTTTTGAGAGCTTGCACCTTCTGCAGTCTCCTATCTCCTTCCTCAATTCTCTGAGGGCGACTTCCTTGTTAATGCCTTGACCTTTTACCTGACCGAAGGTCTGTAAGCCTGACAGGTTTAAGGGCAATCTTTCAAAACCCAAGTTCTGATAAAAGAGGAGCGTATCCCTCGCTAATTTCAGTATGTCCTCTGATATCCGAAACTGACCCATCTACCTCTCTCCCCACCTTAGCTTTGTCCTTAATACCTCGAAGAAATCCCTCTCAAAGGGGATGATGAGCCTTGTTTTAAAGGGTGATTTTTCAACTATAACAGTATCGTTCATTCTCAAAGAAAAACCTACCTGTCCATCGAGGGTGAGGAATACATCCTCAACGAGAGACTTCAAGGTGATCTCTATCTTGACTGTATCAGGCAGGACGATAGGCCTGTTTGTCAATGTGTGTGGACAGATAGGTATGAGGACAATGCTTTCGAGGGTTGGAAAAAGTATCGGCCCGCCTGCAGAGAGACAGTATGCTGTTGAGCCTGTGGGAGTGGATATTATTAATCCGTCAGACCTGAAGGTTGATACATATCTCTTATCTACAAAGGTCTCAAGGTCTATTATCCTGGCGAGGGCACCCTTATTAATAACCACATCATTGAGAGTCGTGTATCCTGCTATCCTCTCGCCGTGGCGTACAACATAAGCATTGAGCATCAGCCGTTCTTCTATAAAATACTGACCTGAAAAGACCCTCTCGAGGGCATCAAAGACTTCTGTCCTCTTAACCTCTGTTATGAAACCGAGACCCCCTAAGTTCACACCCAGTATCGGTATGCCCCTTTCACAGACGAGCCTTGCCACAGAGAGCAACGTGCCATCACCACCGAGGACGATGACGAGATCGACATCGGGCATCTCAGACCTTAGATAACCCTTAATCCCGAGAGATTGAGCAGTCTCTATATCGACAAAGGTCTCTACATTCCTCTCTCTTAACCAGGGGAGTAATTCTGAGGTTATCTCTGCTGGTTCTGTCCTTCCAGACTTACCTATTATGCCAATCCTCTTCATTTATACCCTCAATAATAATCTCCCTTTTTTCAGCATCAATTATGTTGAATCTAACTTTTATATAAGTTTCAGGGATTTCTCCAAGTCTTTCTGCCCATTCAATCACACCTATTCCCTTTCCTATGTATTCTTCAATACCAATGAAATTCAGGTCCTGACCCTCAAGGCGATAGAGATCTATATGATAAAAAGGGATAGAACCTTTATGCTCCGCTATGATAGTAAAGCTTGCACTCGTTATATCTCTTTCAGGTATCGAGAAGGCTGAGGCAATCCCTTTCACGAGGGTTGTTTTTCCCGAGCCGAGTTCTCCAAAAAGTGCCACGACATCACCGTCTTTGAGCAGAC
>JBKBUA010000051.1:0-4550 GCA_046290845.1 Thermodesulfovibrionales bacterium | reverse complement strand
GGCTACCAAGCCTCTGACCGATCTTGAAGGTTTCTTCAGGCCCTTTACTGAGAAGTCTCAGTTGCTGCACTCTTTATAATGTCCCTTTTGCCGATTATTCCAACGATCTTCCCTTTTTCTAACACAGGGATAAGATGAATCTTTTTCTCTGTCATGATTGTTGCTATCTCTTCGAGAGGTGTCTCGGGCTCAACGGTTATAACCTTTTTTGTGCACACTTCACCAACTGTTGTGGCTGTTATCTTTTTTATCTCCTTCTCGAGTCTGCTTGTGCCGAGGGGAATAAAGGCATCAAAGAGTCTGAGGATTGTGGGGATATGGAGTCTCTTATTCTGTGTTATGAGGTCATTCTCTGTAACTATTCCTATGAGAGAGCCATCTTCATCAACGACAGGTGCCCCGCTTATCTGATTTTTCATCAATACCCTCGCTAATTCTTCAATAGTCATGGAAGGGCTAACCGTTATAACATCTTCTGTCATTATATCCTTTGCCCTCAGCATCTATTTCTCCTCCTTTAGTTATAATTATACACAACAGGGAGGTATATGTTACAATAAATTATCAATTTTCTGGAGGTTCTTATGAAGAGATTTTTTATCTTTCCCATTTTGTTGCTTTTTTTTAATCTTTCTGGTTGCGGTAGCCGCGATGCCATAACGGTTGATGGTGAGGGGATTCCCATGGAGATTTATAATCTCGCTCTTAAGGAAAGGCTATCATCTCACAGATCAATGAACCTCAAGGTGTAAACATGGATAGGGAAAAGGTTGTAATAAGATATCTCGATGGAAAGATAGTCAAGGGGCACGTGCTTAGTTTTTCTCCTTCTGACAAAGAAATAATTATCGAAGACCTCGCTTTCGAGAAAAGATCTATAAATATCGAAGACCTAAAGGCTGTTTTCTTTGTCAAGACCTTTGAGGGTGACAGGAATCGCGTGGAGACAAAATCGTTTCTCGGTACTGTTCCAAGGGGTAAAAGGATATTCGTCAGGTTTAAGGATGGTGAGGCCATGACTGGGTATGCAGAAGGCGAGATACCCTGGCAGAAGGGATTTTTTCTCGAGTCAAGTAAAAGTACAGGTTTTTTTCTCACTCCTGTTGATAGTCAAAGCAATAATATAAAGGTATTTATCGTTGCAAAGGCCGTAAGAGATGTTACGGTTATGGGTTAGTTCATGAGGTTCTTCACCTTATTGTTTTCCGTCTTTATTTTCTTCATCTTTAATACAACACTTGCTGCCACTGAACTTACCTTATCGGAAATCAAGAGGATATATAGCGAAATAAATGACATGAAGGGAAACTTTATACAGAAAAATTATATGAAGGACATGAAGAAAACCGAGGTCTACAGGGGCAATTTTGTCGTTAAGATGCCTTCAAAGATGAAGTGGCATTATACAGGTGGTAATGACGAGACAGATGTCATAATAAAAGGAACGGATATGATAATTTACCAGGAAAAACTCAAGCAGGCACTCAGGCAAAGGTTTGATCCTGAGCTGTACGGGCAGACCCCGGTTGCACTCCTATCAGGGCTTGGCAACATTGACAGTGATTTCGCAATTGAAGAAAGGCAGGGAAACCTTATCCTTAAACCCAAGAGATCGATGAGAGGTATCATATCAATTGAATTGAAACCTTCAGAGGGTCAATTTCCAATTGATTCTTTAATAATAACCGATAAAAGATCAAACAGGATAGAGATAAGGCTCATGGATGTCAATATAAATACAGGCGCACCTGACTCTCTTTTTGAATTCAGCCCTCCAAAAGGGGTAAGATTACAGGAGTTGCAATAGAATCGATGTTTATATTAGGCATAGATACTTCTTGTGATGATTCAGCGGCAGCGGTAATTGCGGACGGGAAAAGGGTTTTGTCAAGTATAGTTTCTTCCCAGGAGACAGTTCATAAGAGGTATGGAGGGATTGTGCCTGAACTTGCCTCAAGAAGGCATATCGAGATGATATGGCCTGTTACCGAAGAGGCGTTAAGGGTGGCCGATATAGGGCTTAAGGATCTTTCAGGAATTGCAGTATGTCATGGCCCTGGCCTTATTGGTTCTCTCCTCGTGGGATGTTCCTTTGCAAAGGCCATATGCTATTCGAGAAATATTCCTTTAATACCTGTGAATCATATCGAAGGACATATATTCTCGAGTTTTCTTAAGGAGGATGGCTCGGTCCTCGATATTGAGTTTCCCTTTCTCTCCCTTATTGTATCAGGTGGCCATACGAGTCTTTACAGGGTGGATGGTTTTGGCCTTTATAAGGAACTTGGCAGGACGAGGGATGATGCAGCAGGAGAGGCCTATGATAAAGTGGCGAAATTACTCGGCCTGGGTTATCCAGGAGGTCCTGTGATTGATAGTCTTGCAAGGGAGGGCAACCCTGATGCTATACCATATCCAAGGGCTTATCTTCCAGGGAGTCTCGATTTCAGTTTCAGCGGTTTAAAGACAGCGGTAAGGCTGGAGATTCAAGGGACTGAGGTCAGAAGACAGAAGACAGAGGACATTGCCGCATCGTTTCAGGCTGCTGTAATAGATGTAATTATTAAAAAGGTTGAGGTAGCTTTAAAAACTGAAGGGCTAAAGACCCTTGCTGTATCAGGTGGGGTTGTAGCTAACAGTGCCTTGAGAAAAGAGCTTAACGGGATGGCTGAAGAGAGGAGCTTGAGATTATTTATGCCGTCTTTAGCATACTGCACTGATAATGCAGCAATGATCGCACTGGCAGGTTACTATAATTATCAAAGGGGAATAGTGGCCGGGCTAGATCTGAATCCTGTTGCATATTTAACGCTCGGAGCAGAATCATGAAGGGATATTTCATAATTATAGGGATTTTGATCATTGTTGTCTCGGCCCTTATTACGCTCAATATCTTCTTCCAGAATACCTTGCAGTTCGAAATGGCGGTTCAATTTAATAAGCAACAATTACTTCTTGCCAGGTCTATAGCTGGGGCTATCAGTTCCTACATAAGCTTTATGAAAGAAGAGGTCACCGAGGTAGCCTATAAACTCTCAGAAAAGGATTTAGTCAAGAGGAAGGATTTTGATTCCATTGTTAAAAGAAAACTCAGACATGAAGGGATGATAAAAGGTGATACAGGATTTTTTAATGAAAAAGGAGATGTTAAGGTTCTTCTTGGCGATGGAGAGGTGGTGAGACGTTATCTGCCTGATCTGTTACTGGAAGGTGGCGGGATTAGAGAAGGAGATTCAAAAATAATTGAATTGCCATCACTGCTGGCAATCCTCTCTCCTGTTTACAAGGAGGGGCATCGCTCAGGAACGGTTTTTTTTCTTCTTAAGATAGATGATGTAGGGAAAGGGTTCCTGATGGACATAAAATCAGGCACGAGGGGGTATGCCTGGATGATGGACGATAAGGGTTATCTCCTCTATCATCCCACACAGCCTCAGATGGTTGGCAAGAACCTTTACGTGACTGACCAGTCTTGTTTTAAATGTCATAAGTCATTTGAGGTAGAAAAGAGGATCCTGGAGGAAAAGGGTGAGAATTTCGGTGTATATGTGGCACCTACAGGAGAGGATAAGGTACTTGCCTATTCAACAGCAGATATTGGCTCATCTAAATGGATTGTTGCGGTTTCTGCCCCTTATTCAGAGGTAACCTTAGCAATTCAGCGATCTATGAAGCTATATTCATGGCTAATAATATCGATCTTTGCCACAACTACTATTGTTGCGGCCATGCTTATAGTTATGAACAGAAAGAGGGTTCAGGCTGAGGAGCGAGCGCGACACCAGGAAGAACTCGAAAGGTATGCTGAAAACCTCGAAAAAGAAGTGGCAATCAGAACAAGGGAGTTATCTGCTGAAAAGGAGAAGTTGAATACCATAGTGAGTGCCATTGGTAGCGGTATCGTCCTTATTAATAGGGAAGGCAAGATTGAGTGGACAAATCAGAAGATGAAGGAGATGGCAGGGATTGACATTACAGGTAAGTACTGTGAGGAAATCTGTGCTGATTGCACGATCGTGAGTTCTTATTCAGAAAAGAACATGCAAACAGAGGTGCTTTCAAACCTCTTTGGAGAAAGGGATAAATACTTTCAGATAACAACAGCACCCATTAAGGATGCAAAAGGAGAGGTTCATGGTTATATCAGACTTGTTCAGGATGTGACAGAGATGAAGAAGATGGAGGAACAGATGATGCATTCCGAAAAGATGGCATCCCTGGGAAGGCTTACTGCAGGCATAGCTCATGAGATAGGGAATCCCCTTACATCGGTCTTTTCCTTCGTCCAGATACTTAAGGAGATGGAACAGGATGAATTTAAGAAGGAGAGCCTCGAGACTATCTATTTTCATATAGGTAGGATTGCTGATATTCTCAAGCAGCTTTCTGGATTCTCAAAGACTCCGCCTCTTGAGTTCAAGTCCTGGAATATAAACAGTCTTATTGAATCGGCCCTTACCCTGATTCAATACGATAAGAGGGCTAAGGGTGTAATGATTGTGAAGGAGTTGGACACTATATCCCTGAGGTCATTACAGATGGGAACCAGC
>JBKBUA010000050.1:10882-13569 GCA_046290845.1 Thermodesulfovibrionales bacterium | reverse complement strand
TTTCCTGCAAGGATATTCACCAGAGATATGTATTTAACCTTCAGGATGATCCTGCCTAAGAAATAGCTGATAGGGGATAGTTTATAAATCACTATCATTGGAACACCTATGAGTGCTGCCTGAAAGGTGGCTGTGCCAGAGGCAATGACAGCGGCATCTGCCATTGATAGAGCACCAACTGCATCTCCTTTGGTAATCTCAACCCCCTTTTTTTCAAGATTACTTAATTCCTTATCAAAAATAGAGGAATCTAAGTTAGGTGCAAAGGGAAGGATGATCCTGACCTTTTTAAACTGCCCCTTAATCAAGTCCACGAGTTCGTTAAGTACAGGAAGATGTCTTTTCAACTCATTAGGCCTGCTACCAGGCAAAAGGGCAATTACAGGTATATCAGGGTTTTCTCTACCATTAGTCCTGATTATACCTCTTTCTTTAATCTCTTCCATTGCAGGATGGCCAACAAACTCCGCATTAATACCCTCCCTTTTATAAATATCCTCTTCAAAGGGCAGTATCACTGCCAAACGATCCACTATCTCCTTCATCCTTTTTATCCGTCCCCTTCTCCACGCCCAGACTTGCGGACTGACATAATAAAGAATCTTTGTCCCTCTCTTTTTTGCATAATGGCCAAGCCTTAGATTAAAGTCAGGGTAGTCTATCAGGACACAGACGGACGGTCTTAAATCATCTATCACCTTTTTTGCCCTGTTAAAGGCAGCCCTCAATCTTTCCAGGGAGGACAGGACCTCTATAAATCCAAAGGAATGTGAAAGTCCTGATACTAACTCAACCCCTTCTCCCTTCATTCTTTCACCACCTAGGCCTATCAATCTAATATCAGGCCATCTTCTCCTTAATGCCCGCGCAAGGAAAGAACCATATAACTCTCCTGAACTCTCACCTGCTACGATCATCACGGTCTTCATAGGCTACTTTTTATAACATCTGCAATCCTTTCGATAGTAGAATCCTCTAACTCAGGATAGATGGGCAGTGATAGAACCTCCTTTGATGCCTTTTCAGCCATTGGAAAATCCCCCTCCCTGTAACCGAGAAAACTTAATGCCCTCTGTAGATGAAGAGGCAAAGGATAGTAGACAACAGAGGATATGCCTTTTTCACGAAGAGACCTCTGTATTTCATCCCTTCTTTCAGACATTATTGTGTAAAGATTGAATACATGTTTAAATCCATCTCTCTCTAAAGGACACCTTACAATATCCGACAGGAGAGAGTTATACCTTTTTGCCTTCTCTCTCCTTAATCTGTTATACTCTTTTATTCTTTTAAATTTTATAAGCAATATCCCTGCCTGTATCTCGTCGAGCCTGCTGTTGAAACCAACAGAATCATGGATATAGGAGGCGGTTGCACCATGATTCCTGAGCATCCTTATTCTCTCTGATAACTCCTCGCTCCTTACTGTTATCATCCCACCATCACCATAGGCACCCAAATTCTTGCTCGGATAGAAACTGAAACAACCGGAATCACCAAAACTACCAACCCGTCTATTTTCTATTGTGGCACCGAAGGCCTGAGCACAGTCCTCTATTACATGAAGATTATATCTGTTAGCAATATTCATTATCTTTTCCATATCAGCAGGGTGCCCAAAGAGGTGAACAGGAAGGATAGCCTTTGTCCTATCTGTTATCTTCTCCTCGATCTTTTCAGGATCAATGTTAAAGGAATCGAGTTCTATATCCACGAAGACAGGCCTCGCCCCTGTATATAAAATCGCCTCAACAGTAGCAAAGAATGTAAAGGGCGTTGTAATGACCTCATCATTATCACCGATACCGAGTGCCTCGAGCGATAGATGAAGGGCATCTGTACCAGAGGCAACACCAATAGCCTGTGAAACGCCTATATATTCTGCTATCTTCTTTTCAAATTCCCTTACCGAAGGACCAAGTATATAGTGAGAACTTTCAATTATCTCCTTGAGTGATTCGAAGATCTCCTCTTTTATCCCCTGAAACTGACTCTTTAGATCAACCATGGGAATCATATTAATTCCATCCCTTCCTGATAATAGAATTTATATCGAGGGCAACCTTCAGTGCGCTTCTTGCCTGATGACCTGTGACAGCCGGTGGATTCCTCGTGATGACAGATCTGACGAAATCCATTAGCTCTTCCTTAAGCGGCTCTTTATATTCAGGTCTATAAGTTTTTTCACTGTCTCTACTAATTAACCTTAATTCTGACTCATTATAGTTCACTTCTGTAAGCCTTCGGCCTGTCGAGTTGTTTTCAAAGACCCTTAAAACCCTTATCTTATCGCGAGATATTCGGTCAGCCCTTAGAGAAGCGATAAGGCCACTGTCAAATTCGATCCAGACAGACGCCGCATCTATCATTCCTGTAATCACAGATGCACCTTCAGCCTTTATATCGATGATTTCTGAATTAGCAATCTTGAGTATAATATCAATGTCATGAATCATCAGATCAATCGTTACATCAACATCTGATCCCCTTCCGAGAAAAGGGGAGCGCCTCTCGGACTCAAGAAATGAAGGTGCCTCAATAAGGCCATTAAGTGCTGTTACAGCAGGATTATATCTCTCGATATGACCAACCTGAAGGATGCAACCCCTTTTTTCAGCCTCTTCAATAAGATCATCAGCCTCCTCAACCGTCGTTGTTATCGGTTTTTCCACAAATAGATCCTTTCC
>JBKBUA010000050.1:8392-10782 GCA_046290845.1 Thermodesulfovibrionales bacterium | reverse complement strand
GCTATCTCTTTAATCCTTTCCTCAGCAGATGGTTCTTTTACTTTAACATAAACTCCCTCTTTTTTCTGAATCTTTTCGATAACAAGATGATGGTCTGCAAGTGCGGCAATCTGGGGAAGGTGAGTGACACATAAGACCTGATGTCTTTTTGAAAGGTCCTTGAGCCTTCTGGCAACACTATCCGCTGTAATTCCTCCAATCCCTGAATCTATCTCATCAAAAATAAGGACAGGAATACTGTCAACATGGGCAAGCACCTCCTTCAGGGCAAGCATCAATCTCGATAACTCACCACCTGAGGCGGTTCTGTTAAGCGATTTCGGTAACTCCCCTGGATTTGCTAAGAAAAGAAATTCTACCGCATCAGATCCTGTGGATGATACAGGTAAGGGCTTGATATCAATATATAGCCTCGCCCTTTCCATAGCAAGTTCCTTGAGTATATTGTTAACCTCCGTTTCTATCTTCTTTGAGACACTTCTCCTCATTTGCGAAAGATCATCTGCCTCCCTGTTGAGCAGATCCTCTTTAATGCGACAGTCCTCAATTAAAGCCTGAAGCCTCTCATCAGAACTCTCGTACCCATTCAGTTCCTTAACAGCATTATCCCTGAATTTGAGGATAGCCTCTATTCCATCACCATATTTCCTTTCAAGTCTCGTTATGAGGTCGAGCCTCTCTTCAACAGCATCGAGCCTTTTTGGATCCAGATCATACCTGTCCTGATGCCTTCTCAGAGAGATAGATACCTCCTCGAGCAAAGGCATGACCGAACCGAGCATATCAACCAGATCCTTCAGTTCATGGTCAATGGCTGATGCATCCCTCAATCTCGAAAGCGCCAGGGATAACTTTTCTGTTGCAGCACCCTCCCCTTTTCCGATCAGTAAAGATGCCTCTCCAACAAGGCCGCTAAGTTTTGCAAGGTTTGAAAGTAGTGCCTTTTCCTTGAGTAATTCCTCTTTTTCTCCGATCTTCAGGGACGCAGCATCTATCTCTTCTATCTGGTATCTGAGATAGTCCATCCTTCTTTCCCTGTCTGCAATACTGGTATTAAGGGATTGTATCTCTTTCTTGAGGTGTTGAACCTCGTTAAATAGTTCAGACACCTTATTTCTTCTGTCAACCAGTCTGCCATAATCATCCACAATGGACCTCTGGTTATCCGTCTTTAAAAGGCTTTGGTGCTCATGCTGGCCATGAATATCTACAAGCCTCTGCCCTATTTCGTGCATCGTCTGTATGTTTACGAGAGTATCATTTATGTATCCTCTACTCCTGCCGGAGGAAGATATAATCCTTCTGATGATTATGCCTTCTTGGGCATCAATCCCGATATCATCGAGGGCAATTGAATTATCAAAATATGCCTCCACTGAGGCCTCATCCTGTCCTGATTTAATCATCTCGGATTGAGCCCTCTCTCCGAGGACAAGCCCCAGGGCATCAATTATGATCGATTTACCAGCCCCTGTCTCGCCAGTAAGAACATTAAGACCTGATGCAAAGTCTATTGAAAGGTCATCTATAATGGCAAAATTCCTTATTCTGAGATGCCTCAGCATATCCAAAAAATAAAATACCACAGAGAAACAGGAAAAGGAAATACCAGAATGGCCTCTGGCATGATTCTTTCTATTGTTCAATTTTAATTTTTGGCTTGACAAAAGCCTCTGTTCTTGATATTGTTTTTACTAACATTAAAGATTCCTTAATTAGAAAGGGGGGAAATAGATGACAAAGGCAGAACTTATTGACAAAATCGCAGCCAGCGCTGGACTCAGCAAGGCAGACGCGGGCAAGGCCCTCGATTCAACCTTAAATGCCATTAAGGCATCGTTGAAAAAGGGTCAGAAGGTCACACTTGTTGGCTTTGGTACCTTCTCGGTTGTAAAGAGGAAATCAAGAAAAGGGCGCAATCCGAGGACAGGCGCTACTATTACGATCCCGGCATCAAAGACACCCAAATTTACGGCTGGCAAGGCATTGAAGGATGCAGTGAGATAATATTTATTCTCATTCCGGGGGATAGTCCAGCTATCCCCCAGTTTTTATTAGAGGGACGGAGGGGGCAGGGAAACAAACGATTCCCTGTAAGGATTTAACATTTTGATAAGGCTAAAGTCTGAAGATCGATTACTATTACTTACTTCAGTCTTTAGCCTGCTTTTCATTAAAAGGAGGTCACCATGCTTGTGGAATTCAGCATCGTTCCACTGGGTGTTGGCAGCAGTATCGGAGATCAACTTGCCGAGATACTCAAGATCGTTGATTCAAGCGGGCTTCCCTACAAGGTTAATCCCATGGGTACAGTGGTTGAAGGAGAATGGGATGAGGTCATGAAGCTTATAAAGAAGTGTCATAGGACGATGATGAAGTTGAGCGATAGG
>JBKBUA010000050.1:5752-8292 GCA_046290845.1 Thermodesulfovibrionales bacterium | reverse complement strand
GTTGATGTCTATGAACACAGGAAGATAATATTCTCAACACCAGAAGAGATATATGATATACTGATGTTCATTGGGGCTATGCGAAGGTTTATGATAAAAAATGTTTACAGAAAAGACGGAGTTATTGCTGCTACCGCATCAACTCAAAAGCTGAGCCTCATCGCTGGAAGGTATGTTGGTAAGGATGACCCTGTCCTCATAGTGAGATGTCAATCAGGACTTCCTGCTGTCGGTGAAGTCCTCGAACCTTTTGCCTTTCCACATCTTGTTGAGGGATGGATGAGAGGTTCCCATCACGGCCCCTTAATGCCCGTTCCCTTTTATGAGGCAAACCCATCGAGGTTTGACGGGCCACCGAGGGTCATTGCTGCTGGATTCCAGATTAATAACGGGAAACTCATCGGTCCGAGAGACCTCTTTGATGACCCTGCCTTTGATGAGGTGAGGAAAAGGGCAAATGATATTGCTAACTATCTCAGACATCATGGCCCCTTCGAGCCTCACAGGCTTGGACTGGATGACCTCGAATATACCACGATGCCTCAACTCATGAAAAAGCTCGAAGAAAGATTCATACCTGAATGATAAAGATTGAGAGGATCCTTGCGGGAATAGACCTCGGACCAGATTCGGAAAGGGTCCTCGCCTATGCCTCTTTTTTCTCTAAATTATGGAATGCCTCCGTAGACCTTCTTTATGTTATAGATTACCTTGTAACCCCTCCAGCATACATGATGCCCTATCTTGAAGAGGAAAAGGAATCAGCACTTAGGTCTATGAGGAAGTGGCAGGAATTGCTCTGTAATCTCGGGATTAATGCAAAAAGTGAGGTCCTTTTAGGAAGGCTCTATGAGTCCTTTGATTTTTCATCGAAGAACTTGAATGCTGATCTTCTCATCTTAGGATATAGAACACATCCCATGAGGAGGAGCAGCTCCGAAAAACTTATAAAGGGTCTGGATATTCCCATGCTCGTTGTTAAGGGGCAGAAAAGTGAAGATGCAAGATTAGGTAAGGTAACGATTAAAAGGATTCTCTGCCCTGTCGATTTCTCCGAGCACTCCCGTAAGGCCCTGGTCTTTGCTTCAAATCTTTCTGCTATCACAAATTCAAGCCTTGACATAATTCATGTCCTTCCTGTTCATCTCCTTAAAGAAAGGGGAGAAAAAGGTCCTGTAGCCGTTGAGGAGATGACCAAAGAGGCAAAAGAAAAAATGAAAAGATTACTGGAAGAGCTGTCAATTTCATTTGCAGATGTTACCATCTCATCAGGTGAACCACACAATGGGATAATATCTTTTGCCCTGGATAAGGATATGGATCTGATAATTATCGGAGCGAGGGGACTGGGAATGATTAAGGGTATTCTGCTCGGCAGTGTATCAGAGGCTGTTTTACGGTCATCACCATGCCCGGTCATGATAGTGCGCTGATATGACAGACCTCGTCCTTCTCCTCTCCGGCCTTATACTTATCCTAATTGCCGCCGAAGGTTTTACAAATGGAATCGAGGGATTTGGAAGGAGACTTTCCCTCTCACAGGCCGTTGTAGGAAGCATTCTCGCTGCTGTTGGGACCGCCCTTCCAGAGACGATACTTCCTATAGTTGCAATCCTCTTTTATGGAGGTTCAGCAGCAGATAAGATAGGAGTTGGTGCCATATTAGGCGCTCCCTTTATGCTCTCGACCCTTGCCTTTTTTCTCGTTGGTTTCACAATATTGATCTCATATCTCAACAGGAAAAGGAGATTCTGCCTAAACATAGAAACCCATTCTATAAAGAGGGATCTCTCATTTTTTATTGTGATGTATTCATCGGCAATATTAATCCCTTCTTTCCTAACGGTTAAGGCTATAAGAATTCCCTTGAGCATTCTTCTTGTAGCAGGATATATATTCTATGCTTATAAAACCTTCAGGAGTCAGAGCATGGAGATAGAACATGCTGAAGAGATATACCTCTGGAGGCTTTTACGTAAAATAAAGATTGCATCGTCCTCAAGGCCATCGCTCTTAGTAATCATATTTCAGGTTGCAGCTTCACTTACAATAATGATAGAAGGTGCCCATATCTTTGTAAAGAGTCTTGAGGTTCTATCCCTCAGTGCAGGGCTGGATCCCTTGATCTTCGCCCTTTTGCTCGCTCCTGTGGCAACGGAACTACCCGAAAAATTTAACAGCATAACATGGACATGGAAGGGTCGAGACACCCTTGCCATTGGTAACATAACAGGGGCAATGGTCTTTCAGTCCACCTTCCCTGTAACGGTTGGTTTATTGTTCACAGATTGGAGGATAACTTCTCTTGCCCTGCTTTCAGCAGCAATGGCAATCCTTTCTGCTCTCCTAATTTTAACAGAGATCGTGATAAAGAAGAGGATTTCGCCAGTTACTGTTTTGTTGGGTGGGTGTCTCTACATGATCTATGCCGCAGT
Source organism: Thermodesulfovibrionales bacterium (assembly GCA_046290845.1). Classification (GTDB taxonomy): domain Bacteria; phylum Nitrospirota; class Thermodesulfovibrionia; order Thermodesulfovibrionales; family UBA9159; genus JBBIPQ01. The sequence goes on along the minus strand of JBKBUA010000050.1, from coordinate 5,857 downwards.
TTTAGTGGCAAAGTATGTCTTATAAGGAAAAACGGCTATTTTCAGAGATTGCCGTGTAATATCAAGATATCTGTCCCCATTTTATTGATGATGACCTTGACAATC
>JBKBUA010000050.1:0-5653 GCA_046290845.1 Thermodesulfovibrionales bacterium | reverse complement strand
CTGTGGTGATTTATGTATAAAAACTGCATGAATATCTCAGCAGATATAAAGGATTTCTTCTGCATCAACAGAGAATGTACTGATTATGGAAAAAGGGGACAGGGCAATATAATCATCTACAATAGATATGGTAGCAGTAACAGAAGGCTCCTTAAATGCAAAACCTGTAATGTAAGATTCTCGGAGAGGAGGAACTCCTTCTTTTTTGGTCTCCATACAGAAGAGACAAAGGTAAGAGATGTCATAGGCTACCTGTTGAAAGGAAAGAGTTTTAGGGAGGCTGCCTCAATTACAGGCATTGACAAAGACACGGTTCTGAGGATATGGAAGAAGTTTATTGTCTATTGTGAGGAATCAATGGAGGGGCTCCTCAGTGAATTCAACCTCAGACTTGAGGACCTTATAAGACTTCTCTATGAGAGGGGCGAGGCATCAAAAAGGCTTAGAACTAAAGATAGCAGATATGATCTTCCTTAAGGAGATGATAGATAAAATCTTTGAGGATACCCTGAGAATGGCCGATAAGATGTACACTACCTCTGAGGGCACATGGTCACCACCTGTTGACCTTTACGAGACAGAGTCTGAATTTATTGTTAAGGCAGAAGTTCCGGAGATAAGGCAGGAGGATATATTTATAAAACTCGACTTAAATTTGCTAACTATCGAAGGAGAAAGAAGGATCAAGAGGGAAAAGATAGAGGGGTATCACAGGATAGAACGTCCCTACGGAAGGTTCAAGAGATCCTTTATATTGCCAGAGTCTGTAGACAGTGATTCTGTAAGGGCGTCTCTTCAAAATGGTGTTCTCAAGATAATTCTTCCTAAAAAAGGGGAAAAGGTACAAACTCATATAGATATAAGCGATTAAAGGGATATTTAAACTTTTATATATTAATATCCAAATAATGCAGATATTGCTAAAAAATTTATTTAACTCGATGACTTTATTAAATCATCTCGAATTGGTGTATGAATAAAAATAGGCATAACACAATCAGTTCACGGTACACTAAGGTATCGAAAAATAAATTTTTTCGCAATCCTGCCGCCTGGCGGGACATTATCTTAAATGCATTTTTTCGGTTTAAATTCATACTTTAACAGAAAGGGGTTTGTGAGGTGAAAAAGATACGGATAGCTATTGCAGGTCTTGGAAACTGTGCTAGTTCTTTAATTCAGGGAGTCGAATATTATAAAAACCTCGGAGATGATGATCCCGATCGAGACCTCGGTCTCATGCATTTTGATCTGGGGGGTTACAGACCCTCTGATATAGAATTTGTTGCTGCCTTTGATATTGATAAAAGAAAAGTCGGAAAACCCTTAAGAGAGGCTGTCTTTGCGAAACCTAACTGCACAAAGGTATTCTTCCCGAACCTGCCCGATTATCCAGTTAAGGTTGAGATGGGAAATGTACTTGATGGTGTAGCCACCCACATGAGGGACTATCCTGAAGACAGAAGATTTATTATAGCGGATAAAAAACCCTGCAATGTTTCCCAGATACTCAAAAAGTCAGGGGCTGATATACTTTTAAACTACATGCCTGTCGGATCCGAAAAGGCAACGGCCTTTTATGCCGAGGCCTGCTTAAAAGCCGGTGTTGCCTTTATAAATTGCGTGCCTGTATTCATTGCCTCTAATAAGACCTGGGCAAAGAGGTTTGAGGAACTCAATATCCCTGCTATAGGAGACGATATCAAGAGCCAGATCGGTGCAACAATAATTCACAGGACATTGACAAAGCTCTTCGGAGACAGAGGGGTCAGGCTCGATAAGACATACCAGCTAAATGTCGGAGGTAATACAGACTTCCTTAACATGCTCAACCATAGCAGGTTAAAATCCAAAAAGATATCAAAGACAGAGGCTGTTCAGTCTCAGCTCAATGATCCCCTCAGTAGCGAGAATATCCATATAGGGCCATCCGACTATATTCCCTGGCTAAATGACAATAAGATCTGCTTTCTGAGGATGGAAGGAAGGGGGTTTGGCCATATCCCCATCAATATAGAACTCAGACTCTCTGTTGAGGATTCCCCCAATAGTGCCGGTGTTGTGATAGACGCCATAAGGTGTTGCAAGCTTGCTATCGATAGAAAGATAGGCGGTGTATTGATATCTCCATCTTCATACTTCATGAAACATCCCATGAAGCAGTTTACTGATGAAAAGGCACGTGACATGGTTGAGGAGTTCATAAGGGGAGAAAGGGAGAGATGAGATTTGTTAAGTGCAAGACTCGGTCATTTCCTCGACAAACCCCTTAGCCCTTTCGTTAAGTTCATCAGGATAAACCCAAATGTCCTGACCGTATCTGGCTTCATTATAACTACAATTGCGGCATTGATAATACCTTCTGATATCACCCTCGGAGGTCTGCTCATATTACTGGGAGGCCTCTTTGATATGCTTGATGGCATCTCTGCCCGTGTAAATGGTAAGGTGACAAAATTTGGTGCCTTTCTCGACTCCCTTCTCGATAGATACTCCGACGCCTTTCTTTTTCTCTCTATAGCCTGGTATCTTGCCTCGAGGGGAGATCATCCAGGTGCATTCCTGAGCATAGGAAGCATGCTCGGTGCCCTTTTTGTGAGCTATGCAAGGGCAAGGGCAGAGGGGCTTGATATAAATGGCAAGACAGGTCTGATGGAAAGGCCAGAAAGGATAATCCTTCTCATTATCGGTACCCTCACAGGCTGGATCATTCCGATTCTCTGGATTATATTTATCTTTACCCAAATAACGGTCATTCAGAGGGCCTATGTTGTCTGGAAGGCAGGAAGGTGAACATTGATAGAGGGCTGTATGACCTTATCAAAATAAGGTCTCAAGATGATTTTTCTTTAATTGCCATTGCCCTTGCAGAGATAGCCTCCTATCCCCCAATAATAGAAGAGTTCCCGTTCATTACCAACTATCTCGGTGCTTTCAAAGACGCCTTAACTAACGGGAATAGTGAGCATATAGAGGAAGCACTTTCCAAACTTTATGTCACCTTACATAGCTCTGGCTCATACACCAGGGAAGAAAGGGATGTCCTTCGATTAAGGGGTGGTTATCTTTGCTATCCAGGCGGGCTTTCTCCTATATTGCTTGCCCGCTCCTTCATCAATAAAGACACTGTTGTTGCTGATTTAGGATCAGGCAATGGACTTCAGGGATTACTGTTACAGCGACTTTATCCCCACAGGAGGACAATCCAGATAGAGATAGCAAAGGAGATGATCCGAATTGGCAGGGTCTATCAAGTGGCCCTTGGCATAAAAGAGGAAAAGATAAAATGGATAAATGATGATATTATGAATGCCTCTTATGAAGAGGCTGACCTTGTTTATATCTATAGACCCGCAAGACCTGTTGAGGGAGCAGTCCTTTACAAAAGCATTGGAGAGAAGCTTTCAAGATTAAATAAAAGGGTCACTATATTCAGTGTTGCTGACTGCCTCGCCCCATTTATCAAGGATAGATTTACTACCCATTATGATGATGGACATCTCAAGATCTTTATCAATTATGAAGCCTCTTCCTCAATAAATCATTCACGATCTGCGGATTCGCCTTCCCTCTGGTTGACTTCATGACCTGACCAACAAAGAAGCCTAAGAGTTTCTCCTCTCCTGCCCTGTATCTCTCGACCTCTGAAGGATGCTTTGATATTACCTCATCAATAGCCTTTTCAATGACTGACGAATCACTTATCTGGACAAGCCCCTTTTCCTTAACTATCTCCTCGGCACTTCTGGCCGTTTTATACATCTCTTCAAAAACAGTCTTTGCTATCTTACCGCTAATAGTCCCATTCTCTATGAGCCTCAACATACCAACGAGTTGTTCAGGACTTATAGGGCATTCCTCAATCGATTTATTATCCTCATTCAGGAGTCTCATCAAATCACCCTGAATCCAGTTTGAGACAACCTTTGGCTGCCCACCGATTCTTACGGCCTCCTCAAACCACCCAGCCATTGCCTTTTCAGAAACGAGAAAATCAGCATCATATTCAGGAAGCCCATACTCAGAAATAAATCTCGCCCTTTTTGCATCGGGCAATTCAGGGAGTGTCTTTCTTATATCCTCAACCCATTCCTTTTCGACAACAATTGGTACGAGGTCAGGTTCAGGAAAGTATCTATAGTCATGGGCCTCCTCCTTCGTCCTCATCGATACGGTCTTTCCTGAATCTGAGTCCCAGAGCCTCGTTTCCTGAATAATCCTTCCACCCTCTTTAAGTATCCTTATCTGTCTCTGTATCTCGTATTCTAAGGCCTTCTCAACAAACTTGAAGGAGTTAATATTCTTTATCTCTGTCTTGACACCAAGTTCTTCGCTTCCATAAGGTCTCACAGAGACATTGGCATCGCACCTCAGAGAACCCTGCTCCATGTTTCCATCGCAGACACCAAGGTAGCGTAAAATCATCCTGAGTTTCCTCATGTACTCAGAGGCCTCTTTTGGGGTTCTTATATCAGGCTCTGATACTATCTCCATGAGTGGAACGCCTGCCCTGTTTAGGTCAATGAGACTGTAGTTACCACCTTCGTGGATGCTCTTACCAGCATCCTCCTCCATGTGAATCCTCGTTATACCTATCCTTCTCTCCTTGCCATCAATGACGATAATAATAAAGCCATGCTCACATATGGGAAGCTCATATTGACTGATCTGATAGTTCTTTGGTAGGTCTGGATAAAAGTAATTCTTTCTTGCGAATCTACTGTAGGAAGAAATCTTGCAATTCATTGCAAGGCCTGTCCTGATAGCAAATTCTAAGGCCCTTTTATTCATTACAGGCAAGACCCCTGGCATGCCGATACATACAGGGCATGTCTGAGTATTTGGCTCAGAGCCAAATCTTGTTGAACAGCCACAGAACATCTTTGATTCTGTAAGCAACTGTGCATGAACCTCAAGCCCTATAACAGCCTCATATTGCATATTTATAAACCTCCAGACATCAATTCCTCTACTTCAAACTATCAGTCTTATACTCGTTATACTTCTTTGCCTTTCCTCTAACCATATCAGCCGGATATTTTTTCTCATTTATCTCAACCTTCTCCTTTGCAGCCTCGACAGGGTCAATTCCAAATTTGTCGGCCAGCTTTGTAAGGTATATCATCACATCACCTATCTCCTCTTTAAGTCTCTGAAACCTCTCCTGTGGAAGATTATAGCTTTCTTCCTCTGTCAGCCATTGAAAGAGTTCCACAATCTCTGATACCTCAACGCTCAATGCCATAGCAAGGTTCTTTGGAGAGTGGAATTTCTCCCAGTCCCGCTCTGTTGCAAAGGTTTTAAGTCGGCTCCTGAGGCTATCCATTGTTTACCTTTACCACAACTTTACACCCACTTTTAAAGCCACATTAGACTGAGATTTATCCAGTGTCCATAAGGAGAGGTTCAAGATTTTCGCCATTGCAATGTAAGAGGAATCATAAAAGGGTATACCATATCTCTTGCTGATCATGAAGGCATCTTTAACCCATTTTTGGGGTTGAGGTTCATAGACATTAAAATCCCATATATCATTTATTAGTCTTTCTGCTATCTCAACAGGCAACTCCTTTCTTTTCCAGACTGCATTAGAGACCTTACCTCCAGAAAGACGGTGCATAAAAAATTGAGTTATCATCTATGAGAGCTTGAA
>JBKBUA010000004.1:33469-44646 GCA_046290845.1 Thermodesulfovibrionales bacterium | reverse complement strand
CAAACAGGGAAAGACTTATAAAGGGCTTATCAGGTCTTGGCTTTAATCTAAAAGAAAGTGAGACGCCCATAATCCCGCTGATATTTGACGATATAGATAAGGTTCTGCTTATATCGAGATCCCTTGAGGAAAAGGGAATTTATGTTCCTGCCATAAGACCGCCTACCGTGAAGATGCCGAGATTGAGAATTACAGTAACTGCCTCACATACAGAAGATGATATTAAAAGGCTGGTTGAAGGTTTAAAAACTTCTCTTGTTTAAAAAATTAATCCGGCGGCGACCTACTTTCCCATGACCTCGCGGTCATAGTATCATCGGCCCTGGAGGGCTTAACTTCCGTGTTCGGAATGGGAACGGGTGATCCCCTCCGGCATCGCCACCGGAAACTTGTTTATACAATAACATAAACTTTAAAAAAAAACAACACTTTTTTTAATACACAGGTCTTGACAAAAAAATTCTTTACAGGCACTATAATTGAAGCAGGGAGCAGCGGAGAAACAGGTCGGCAGGACATGCGTATAAAAATTTATGACTACTGCTCTACTGCATGAATGTTCTGCTGTACTGTTAGACAGGAGGAAGGATGAGTAAGAGACTTTACGTGGGCAACATCTCCTTCAGGGCTTCAGAAGATGACCTGAAGGAACTCTTCTCGCAGGCAGGAGAGGTGGTATCAACAAAACTGATAACGGACGCAGCGACAGGCAGGTCCAGAGGATTTGGCTTTATTGAGATGGGCACGGATTCAGAGGCAGAAAAAGCCATATCTATGCTGAATGGTGCAAGCTTCATGGAACGTAATATCGTTGTCAGTGAGGCAAAGCCCCAGGAGAAGAGAGAGAGAGGCGGCAGAGGCGAGAGGGGCGGCTTTAGAGGTAGAAGAACAGGTAGAAGAGATTAGCGGACTGCAATTAAATTAAATTTAAGATTTTGAGAGGATCATAGAACCGAGAGACAGACCGATTTCCTTCGAAACAACTTCACACTTAGACTGAAAGAGATAAAATACAGTTTTGTCTCTTTTAACCTCATGAAGGGTCTCATAATTTCCCTGTCCCTTGCTTATGATGAGGTCTGCCCTCTCGAAGTATCTTCTGAAGTCTGCTGAGGTTAATTCGAGGATAGTGCCAACACCATCCGAGCCATTGTCTATTACCTCGCATACATTGTTGAGTCCTGCCTCGACTGCGTCATTGATGGTACAGTCATTTATTACAGGGGAGCCCTTGACGACTGCTGTAACGGAATTTCCCAGGGAAAGCATTGTCTCGATAAGTACCCTGTCAAAGACAATCTCGCCAGCGTTATCGAGGAGGTAAAGGATCTTCCCGCCCTTTTCAATAGCTGATTTCAGGAATGGATAATCATCTATAGACAGTGGGTGATGGAGAGACCTTTTTATCGATGCTTCTATGTCCACACTCGTAAATATTCCGAAGTCTATTATATTGCCTGCTATTGCGAGACGTGATGCGGTATGAAGTGGGTCAGTGCTTTCATTGACTATCCTTTTCAACGAAGGATATAATCCGAGGGCAATCCTGTTATATTCTGATTTTATATCCTTGAAAGGGTCTAAGCCGAGCATAGCCCTTATCCTTCTATGAATAAATGTCGTTGTGTAGGCCGGTGCCCTGTTTGTATCGGTTAACTTCACATCATCAAGGACTGCCTTTAATATCAGTTCCTGAAGGTCCCTATCTTTTGTCCCGTACCTGAGAGCAATTATGGCCTGTCTTAAAAAACAGGGAAAACAGTCGAGGTGAACATTCATGGTCTTCTTTTTAATGCCTTTAAGGCTATATCCTTTCTGAAATGCATCCCCTCAAAATGAATATCTCCTACGGCATTATAGGCCCTTTCTCTTGCCTCTGCTATATCCTTTCCAAGGGCGGTAACACCGAGGACCCTACCACCTGCTGTTATAACATCACCATTGTTATAAGCAGTCCCTGAATGAAAGATAAACAGGTCCTTTGTGTCTTTAAATTTATCAAGCCCTTTAATGATCTTACCCTTATCATATTTACCTGGATAACCCCTCGAGGCAAGGACAACGCAGACAGATGCATCAGGGCGCCATTTTATCTCCATTTCAGAGAGCCTCTCTTCGAGGATTGCAAAGGATATATCCACGAGGTCTGTTTGAAGTCGCGTAAGCACAGGTTGTGTCTCAGGGTCACCAAAACGGCAGTTGAATTCAAGCACATAGGGAAGTCCATCTTTTATCATAAGCCCTGCATATAGGATACCCTTATACCTCATCCCTTCAGCAATCATTCCTTTAATAACAGGATTCATTATCTTTTTCATAACAATATCTTCGATTTCCTTTGTTATGACTGGCGCAGGGCTATAGGCTCCCATGCCGCCTGTGTTAGGGCCTTCATCATTATCAAAGACCCTCTTATGGTCCTGAGAACTAACCATGGGAATAATGGTCCTGCCGTCACAGAATGCCATGAAGGATGCCTCCTCGCCATCGAGGCAGTCCTCGATAACAACCCTTTCTCCTGCTTCACCAAAGGCCTTCTCCTTCATGATCAATCTGAGGGCATCAATTGCTTCATCAATCGTCTTTGCAACAAATACGCCCTTGCCTGCTGCAAGCCCATCGGCCTTTACGACAATTGGAGCACCTTTAAACCTGACATAATCTTCGGCATGGACATAAGATGTAAAAACCCTGTACTGAGCCGTTGGAATTCCATACCTCCTCATGAAGTCCTTCGCAAAGACCTTGCTTGCTTCAAGCCTCGACGCCTCCCTGTTAGGTCCTATTATCTTCCTGCCTTCCTTTTCGAAGATGTCAACAATCCCTTTCGAGAGGGGCGCCTCGGGTCCGACAATGGTGAGATCGATCCACTCATATTTTACGAAGTCGAGGAGCGCCTCAAAATCATTGTTAACATCTATACATTCAGCGATCTCTGCAATTCCAGCATTCCCTGGCATACAGTAAATCTTGTCTACATGCCTCGATTGTGATAGTTTCCACACAATGGCATGTTCCCTCCCGCCTCCACCTACAACAAGAACCTTCATTTTTTCTCCTCTGTCCTTTTCACAAGCCAGTAAACAAGTCCTATGACAAGGACGGCAGCAACAAGATAATAAATAATTTCAGGTCTTTCATGTTTCAAAGTGGCTATCATCGTCTCCCTTATCGTTGTCACAAGGGCAACGCCTATAAAGACACTAATCTGGAATTTCCCTCCTCTCAGGTGGGCTATCTCTGTGTCCATTAGCTCTATGACTACCCAGAGGATGAGAAGAGAACCGAGGGCCGTGATTATGCCGCTTTCGAGTTCTCCGGAAAAGAGTTTCTGAACATCAGATACGAAAAGACCTATAACACCTATGGTTAATCCTATTAGGGCAAGAACAAGGATGAGGTTCATCGTTTGGGAAAAACGCTCTGAAAAGCTTATCAAGGCATTCTTTACACGATATGCGGGAGAGTATGCCCTAAGTTCTTCCTCTATGTAAGAGGATGTTATTATATCGAGGTTTATATCGAGTATTTTTTCAACCGAGATTATGGCTTTAGTCCTTTCTTCGGTATCCTCTATGCTCTCATTTATAGCTGATATGCAGAAATTCCTTACTATATTTACAGCACGATTCATATAATGGGCATCAACGAGGGCCTTTACATGCTTATGGCCAATACCGATGAGTCTCTCATAGTAACGGCTGTCATACCTACCAGAGAAGAGATCAAGAAACCATTTTTTCTGCTCTCCAAATACATGATTCTTAATCGTCTCTTCTGTAAAGAATCGAGCTGCATCCTTTGTCTGTAAGATCCAGGAGTGGAGGGCTTCCATTGCACTTTCAGCCTTTGCGGTCATAAGGTCTTTAAGAGAGAGGAGTCTTTTTTCATCCTCCTCTCTGAAATCGTAATGTGCCTTAATCTCTTTGAAAGACCTCATCACCAAAACCTTTATCAATGTCTGAAATGCCTTACACCTGTTATGATCATTGCCATATTGTGCTCATCAGCAGCCTCAATGACCTCCTTATCCTTTAGAGAACCCCCTGGCTGAATGACAGCAGTGACACCCATCTCTGCAAGTATATCTATGCCATCACGGAAGGGGAAGAATCCATCAGAGGCGGCAACAGTCCCCTTTGTAGATTCCCGAGCAAGGATAGAACCAATCTTTGCTGAATAGACCCTGCTCGTCTGGCCTATACCGATACCAACAGTCCTGTCCTTATGGGCATAAACAATGGCATTTGATTTTACATGTTTACAGACCTTCCAGGCAAAGGAAAGGGCGTCTAACTCATCTGCTGTGGGCTGTCTTTTTGTTACTGCCTTAAGGGTCGAGACATCCTCATCAGAGTAATCCCAGTCCTGCAGGAGAAGACCCCCTGCTATCCTCTTCATATCCCATCCGTGCAGTCTTTGGCCCTTCAGTTTCTTTATGTTTTCGATCTGCAAAAGTCTAACATTGGGTTTTTTCTGGAAGACCTCCCATGCGCTCATTGAGAAAGAAGGCGCTATAACGACCTCAAGGAAAAGGTCTATCATCTCTCTCGCAGCCTCGGCATCCACCTCGGTATTAAAGGCGACGACACCACCAAAGGCGGATACAGGGTCTGTCTTTACTGCCTTTCTGTAAGCATCGGCAGCAGAATCGCCAGTGGCAACACCACAGGGGTTATTGTGCTTTATTACCGAGCATGCCTTTTTATCAAATTCGAGAACGAGCATCAGTGCTGAATGAGCATCGAGATAGTTGTTAAAGGACATCTCTTTCCCCTGAAGCACCTTTGCATCGGCGAGGGATAGACCGTCAGTCCTTTCCTTATAGATAGCTGCCTTCTGCTGAGGATTTTCACCATATCTCAGGACAGCAACCCTCTTCATTGAGGTGGTAAAGAATTCAGGTAATGTCCTTTCCCTGTCTATTATCCCTGACAGATAATCAGCAATGAGCGTATCGTACCGGGCGGTATGAGAAAAGACCTTTCGGGCGAGATTAAGCTTTGTCTCCTTGCTGAGTTCTCCTCCCGTTGCTTTCATCTCATCGATTATCCCCTTATAATCATCAGGGTCAACAATTACTGCTACATCCTGATAATTCTTCGAGGCTGCCCTTAACATGGTTGGACCACCGATATCTATATTCTCTATAGCCTCTTCAAAAGTAACCCCTTCCTTTGAGATAGTCTCCTCAAAGGGATAGAGATTGACAACGACCATATCAATTGGTTTGATGCCATGTTTTTCTATGGCCTCCATATCTTCAGGTTTGTTTCTGCGGGCCAGAAGCCCTCCATGGATCATGGGATGAAGGGTCTTGAGCCTTCCCTCCAACATCTCAGGGAAACCTGTATATTCAGAGACATCTATCACATTGATACCCGCATCTCTTAAAGCCTTTGCTGTTCCTCCTGTTGAGAGTATCTCGACTCCAAGGCCTGATAACTCCTTTGCAAATTCAACAATCCCTTTCTTGTTAGAGACACTTATAAGGGCCCTCCTGATCATCTTTCCTCCTTTACAATAAGGTTCGTGGTTATAGGTCGAGGTTATCCATTACCCATCGCCTATTCCTATCACCCATAATAGGGCTATTTCCCCGATGTTTAGATTATTTTATCTTCCGCTTTAAGGTTAAGACTTTTTTGATGTTACAGCAAAAAAGGTAGAATATACAGGTTTAACCTTATCGCTTCCACATTTCGGACATTCTATCTTTGCCTTGTCCTTCTCCTTGATACCCATTACCAGAGAAAAGGTCTCTCCACAATTATCACACTTATACTCATAAACCGGCATGGAAACCTCCTTCTTTGGTTAGTTATTTAGCGTAGCTATTTTATCATAAAAGGTCTTTAAGACTCACGAATCTTCCATCACCGATTATTATGTGATCCAGAACATCTATACCTATAACCTCACCTGCATTCTTAAGTCTCTCTGTAACGGTAATGTCATCCTTGCTGGGTGAAGGGTCACCACTTGGATGATTATGGATAAATATAACAGACTGAGCTGCCTCCCTCACAGCCTCTCTGAAGGCCTCCCTCGGATGAATGAGGGATCTGTTAAGGGTACCTTCAGAGACCCTGACTTCCCTTATGAATCTGTTCTTAGCATCGAGGAGGAGACAGGAGAAGACTTCTTTTTTGAGGTTCTTCATCCTCGGTGCAAAATAAGAATACACGGATTGAGCTGATGAAAAGACAGGCCTGCTTTCTACAGACTCGCTCATCAACCTCTTACCTAACTCGAAGGCAGCCTTTATCTGTGCTATCTTTGCAATACCAAGGCCCTTTACTGACAATAGATCAGAGATGGAGGCGCTGTCTATATCCTTTAAGGTCTCGAATCTATCGAGGAGTCCTATCGAAAGTTCCAGAACACCCTTTTGTCCTGAACCTGTCCTGAGGATTATAGCGAGCAACTGGGCATTGGAAAGGCTTTCAGCACCGTATCTTATCAGTCTTTCTCTCGGTCTTTCTTTCTCAGGCCAGTCCTTGATCTTCTTCAAGCTATCCATATCAGGTTGTCTTTTTAATGACCTCTATCTCCAGGGCAAGCAGTCCATGAGGAGGTTCATCGTGATGAAATTCCTCTAATAGTTTTTTATGAGCCTCTTTTGCATCTCTCGAATCAGGCACAATCCTCCTGAAGTCTTCATAGGCGAGAATGTCCGAGATGCCAGGATAGGCACGAATCCTCTTCACAATAACCTCTGTTGAATTATATCTTATGATATCTCCTTTATTGACATTGGCATAGGGCTCGATATTTATCCTTACATCTATCGTTTTTCGCCCTTCTTTTACCGCCTCTTCCCACCTGGATGGCATATCAAAGTGAAAGGAAGCCCTGAAAGTCATAACCCCTCCTTATTATTTATTTATTTTACCCTCGAACCTTCTCTTATGTCCCTGTCAACAGTGATAATAGAACACTGCCCATCCTCACCTGTTGCGGCGAGGAGCATCCCCCTCGACTCTACACCCATAAGCCTTGCTGGCTTAAGGTTTGTTACAACAATGACCTTTTTGCCCATTAAATACTCAGGTTCGTAACTCTTACCAATACCTGCAACTATCTGTCTCTCTTCTGTCCCTATATCCACATTTAATTTTAAAAGCTTATCCGATTTCTCGATCCTCTCGGCCGTTACTACCTTGCCCACTCTCAACTCGACCTTTGCAAAATCATCTATAGCTATCAGTTCTTTCACACCTTCTGTCATTTTTCTCTCCTTGCTCTCTTCAGGTTTTTGCCTTTCTTCTCTTATCTCTATGCGGGGGAAGAGATGCTCTCCCTTTGAGACCCTTATTTCATAAGAGGGCTTCCAGTCCCAGTAAAAGATCTCAGGATATTGTGCAGTCGAAATCGACGGTATGCTTTTCCTTGCCTCCTCGGTAAGTGACCTCAGTCCTATCTGTCTCCATATCTTTTCAGCAGTTTCAGGCATAAATGGATAAAGTAAGAGCGATGTAAGGCGAAGGGCATTCCAGATCTGGAACATAACAAGTTTAAGTTCATCTATGTTATCCTTTGCCAGCCTCCATGGTTCCTTTTGTGCTATGTGATTATTCATCAAACCTATTAAACGCCATATATGTTCAAGTATAAGGTTAAAACGAAGATTTGACCAGTGAGACCTGAGGGTATCGTCCTGAGAGATTATATATTTAATTATATTGTCACATTCGTCTTCAAAGGCCCCTTTGGATTCACGAATCTCGATATTGCCATCAAAGTACTTTACTGCCATTGTGAGAAATCTGTTTAAGAGATTCCCGAGGTCATTCGCAAGGTCTGTGTTGATTCTCCTTACTAAGGCATCTTCTGAGAAATCGCCATCAAGACCAAAAGAGACCTCCCTGAAAAGAAAATATCGGAAGGCATCAACTCCGTATTTATCAGCCATTGCATTGGGATCAACGACATTTCCGAGAGATTTTGACATCTTTTTACCGTCAACGGTCCACCAGCCATGGGCAAAGATATTCTGAGGCAAGGGCATATCGAGTGCCATGAGCATTGTTGACCAATAAACGGCATGTGTTGTGAGTATGTCCTTTCCAATAATATGATGGGTTGCGGGCCACCAGTCTCCCGAAGGTGCTAAATATCTCGTTGCAGAATAATAATTCACAAGGGCATCAAACCACACATAGGTTACGTAATCCTCGTCAAAGGGTAGGGGAATACCCCAGGACAGTCTCTGTCTTGGTCTTGATATACAGAGGTCCTCGAGAGGTTTTGCCCTTAGAAAACCGAGGACCTCGTTTCTTCTTGTCTCTGGCAATATATAAAAAGGATTGTCTTCTATATATTTGATAAGCCTGTCCCTGTATCGGGACATAAGAAAGAAATAGTTTTCTTCGTGGATCATCTCGACAGGTCTTCCACATTCAGGGCAGTTACCGTTTATAATATCCTTTTCTGTCCAGAACCTCTCATCAGGTGTGCAGTACCAGCCTGAATATTCCCTTTTTACTATTTCACCCTTTTCCCATAGACTTTGTAGTATTGACCTTACTATTTTTATATGTTCCCTGTCAGTGGTTCTGATAAAGGCATCATGAGATATATTCAATCTCGACCATAGACCCTTAAAGTTTTTGACCATAATATCAGCATGTTCCTTCGGGGATCGGTGCCTTTCTGTGGCAGCCTTTTCCACCTTTTGTCCGTGTTCATCCGTACCTGTAAGAAAGAATGTGGGAATACCCTTAAGCCTGTTCCATCGAGCAAGGATGTCGGCTGCTATTGTTGTATAGGCATGCCCAATATGGGGGACATCATTTACATAGTATATGGGTGTGGTTACATAGAATCTATTCATCTATGAAATCTTCTCCTTTTTCTCCTCCTGAAATCACTCCTCAAGTTGCCTTCGTTAGCCCTCTTTTCTTCCGATGGACTGTCATATTCTTCTTTTTCTACTGACTCATTGTACATAGGTAAGTTTGATTGTCCTTCCGTTATCCATGTATCATCACTAATGAGACCTTCTTCTATGCTCCCCTGGTTCTCGGAGTCCGCCTCCACGCAGTTTGCACTGTCTTCCTCTGTCTCATCATACTCATAGCCGAGGCAACACATCAGCCTTCCACACAATCCTGAGAGTTTACTCGTGTTCAGTACTATCTCCTGATCCTTTACCATCTTAATAGATACAGGCTCGAAGGTCGTGAGGAAGGTCCTGCAGCATACCTCTCTGCCACATATCCCTATGCCACCTATCATCTTAGTCTCATCCCTCACGCCAATCTGCCTCATCTCTATCCTCGTCCTGAATCTGGCAGCGAGGTCTTTGACAAGTTCCCTGAAATCAACTCTTCCATCTGATACAAAGTAGAAAATAATCCTTTTCCTGTCGAGGGTTGCCTCTGCACATATAAGTTTCATTGGCAATCCCCGGGCCATTATCCTTTCAAGACAGAAGGCCCTGTACTCCTCAGATAGCTTATCATTTTCCTCTTTCTGTCTCAGGTCATCATCAGTGGCCAGACGGATCACTTTCTTAAGTTCTCTACCCTGTGTTTCGTGTCTATCTATGACAACGGTACCGATGCTTAATCCCAGATCCGACTCCACAACAACGAGGTCCCCTTTTTTGATAGGGATACCGTTAACCTCAAAGTCATAAATTTTACCACAGGGCCTGAACCTGATACCAACGGCATCGGGCATTTCAGGAGCCTCCTTTCGCAAGGTTTTTAAACATATAAGAGAGATAATTCCAGGTTATATTAATATTAAGATTAAAGTCTAACTGCCTCCTCAACAGGAGGAGTCTTTCATATGTATTTATTATATCCCCTAAGCTACACTTTGTGGTAAGCTCCTTTACAAGATCCTTTATATCCATGTTCAATATACCTGTTTCATAATTTAGCTTATAAAAGGCCATATCCCTCACCAACAACATTAAGTTTTCAATAAATGCCTCTAATTCCTCCCTGTCCTTCCAGGGACTACCACTTCCCATTAGCAAGGCCTTTACCGTGCTCGGAAGTTTCTCTCTATCCCCGAAGGTATCGGACGATGCGATAAGCCCAGGCCTTCCCATCGAAAGCCTTACAAGGGTCCTAAGGTCACGGTCTGAATCGGAACAGATCTTTTTTACTATCCTTTCCACATCCCTCTCAGGGATTGGAAGGAAATCTATCCTACAACACCTTGACCTTATCGTGGCGGGAAGGCTATCAGGGCTTGATGAGATCATAATGATAATACTATCTGATGGAGGTTCCTCGAGGGTCTTCAGAAAGGCATTTGAGGCTGACTGATTCATCTTTTCAGCCTCATCAATGATCACGACCTTTCTTTTTCCCTCAAAAGGTTTAAATGAGAGAGCCTCTTCAATTGACCTTATCTCATCTACCCTTATCTCACCCCTTTCTGGTCTTAAAAAAAGAATATCAGGATGAACTCCCGAGTCTATCTTTTTGCAAGAGGTACAATTATCACAACTGTCTAATTCCTGACCTGGGCAGTTAAGGGCTTTAGCGAAGTTAAAGGCCGTATATCTCTTTCCTATCCCTGGCTCTCCTGCAAAGAGTAGGGCCGATGGAACCCTTCCTGTCTTTAATGTATTCAGCAGTAACTGTACTGCCTTATCCTGTCCAATGACCTCCCTTAATGACATATTTTATTATACCTAAATTAAGCGATTCTTACCCGCTCATGGGAAAATCGCTCAACTTCAAAGGTTGTTTTTTCTTTTTCTATCAGGTTAAACTTTCACGTGAGACTCTTTTCGCGAATCATCATCTTATTAGTATTTTTCTTATTGGGCCTGATTTTTTTGAGGGGAAGGCCTTTGATTAAGGGGAATCTTGCTGCTTATATAATACCTGCCCTTCTTATATTTGGGATTTTTTCTGTTATTATCGGAAAGATCATTGTCTTTTTTGTCCTTCTTATAATCAGCATGATCCTGTTCGCCTCAAGGATGAGGTGAATTGGTTACTTCGGCGTATGAGAAAGGCCTTTATCTACAGAAGGGGTGGTCTCGGTGACACGCTCTCTGTCTTTCCTGTCTTTGAGATATTAAAGACAGAGGGATACCATATCACCGCTGGTGGCAATAGGGATTATCTAAGCCTTGCCCTCAAGATAGGGTGGATTGACAGGATTGTTTCGGCCTATCCTGATGAAGACTTTGATCTGAAGATAAT
>JBKBUA010000004.1:26713-33369 GCA_046290845.1 Thermodesulfovibrionales bacterium | reverse complement strand
ATTGGAATTAATGGCACAGTCAATCCATTTCCAGAAGACAGGGAATGGATAGTCGATTACTACATGAAGAAAATTTTTTTAGGTCACAGGGATTATTCAAATCTCCTGCCCTTTAAGGCGGAAGATATGGAGGATTCAGACCTTTTTAGAGAAAGGGTGATCATTCATCCATCGAGTGGCTCAAGAAAGAAGAATCTGCCGCCAGGGCTTTTTCTTAGATTGAAGGAAAATTTTGCTGATCCTCTCTTTGTGGGTGGAGAGGCGGATCACTGGCTCTCTCGTTTTGTAATGCCTTATTATTTTGACCATGATATCATAAAGACAGCATCACTTTTAAAGAGGGCCAGGCTGTTTATTGGTGCTGATAGCGGTCTTGCCCATCTGAGTGCCTATCTCGGAATCCCCACTATAATTATCTATGGTCCCACTGATCCTGTGGTATGGAGACCTGTAGGAGAGAAGGTTTTGCAGATTAGGCCATCAGACTGTAAACCCTGTTTCCCTGATGTCTGCAAAGAAAGACATTGCCTCAATGTTGAGGAAAATATAATAGAGGCAATTATGGTCTCAGCATATCCTCGGTAACTGCTCTCCCTGTAACATCTCGATAATTCGAGTGCCTCCGATTGAGGTCTCGAGCAATACCATACCCTGTGGTGTATCTTCTACTTCGCCGATAATGGCAGCCTTTCTACCGAGTGGATGCTGTCTCATTGTCATGAGGACCTTTTCCGCATCTTCCATGCCTACGATTGCAACAAGGATGCCTTCATTTGCAATATAAAGAGGGTCGAGGCCGAGTAACTCGCAGGCACCAATTACCTGAGGGGGAACAGGAATTGCCTCCTCCTTAATCTTTATACATTTGTTGGACTCAATAGCAACCTCCTTGAGGGTCGTTGCAAGACCTCCCCTCGTGGGGTCTCTCATAAGGTGGATATTCTTGCTTATACCGATCATATTCCTCACAAGATCATTTAATGGTGCTGTATCGCTCTTAATGGGTGGGTCAAAGGTTATGCCATTCCTTTCAGCCATTATGGCCATGCCGTGATTTCCTATCTCTCCGCTTATTATCACCACATCCCCTTTCCTCATATTATGGGGAGAGATATTGATTCCATCATATAAGAGACCGATCCCAGCAGTGTTAATAAATATGCCGTCCCCCTTTCCCCTGTTTACCACCTTTGTGTCGCCTGCAACTATCTTCACCCCTGCCCTCCTTGCTGCCTCTGCCATTGATGAGATTATCCTTTTTAGATCCTCCACAGGGAAACCCTCTTCAATAATAAGGCCTGCCGTCAGAAATAAAGGCATAGCACCTGAAACAGAGAGGTCATTAACGGTTCCAAAGACAGAGAGTTCTCCAATATTACCACCCTGGAAGAATAAGGGGGATATGACATATGAATCTGTTGTAAAGGCTATGTTATGAGGGTTGAGATTCAGTATGGCTGAATCTCCAGTTTCTTTAAGATCAAAGGCAGGAGCAAAATATTCCCTGATCAGTTCATACATCAGGGAACCACCACTACCATGACCGAGGAGTATCCTATCCATCAATGCCTCTCTTAAGCCTTTCCCTCAATATATAGGCCTGTCCGAGGGATATACCTCCGTCATTACAGGGTACCTTTTCATTAATGTAGACACTGAAGCCTGATAAGACCAGTGCCTTTATTGTCCTTTTAAGGAGGTATTGATTTTGAAAAGTTCCGCCACTCAGGACTACATCATTGAGATTATAGAGTTCTGAAAGCCTTCTGACCCCCTGAAGTATAACACTGGATACTGTATTATGGAACTTTGTGGCTATTACAGACTTTTCGACATTATCCTCTATGTCGCTCAGGATACCCCTTATACATGATGACAGATCTATATCTTCGCCAATGAAGAACTCATAAGCCTCTTCAATATCATCCCTAACAAAGGACTCAAGGGCTATAGCAGCCTCACCCTCAAAGGTATTGGTGTAGCAATGTCCGAGGATTGCAGAGACAGAATCAAAGAGCCTTCCAGCACCAGAAGATAAGGGAGAGAAATCACTCTTATCAATAAGTTCTATAACATTTATCAGGTTATTGCCAAACCTGTCCATGAGACCAATCCTTTTGAGATAATAAAGAACCCTTTCCCTCTCTCCAATGCTCTTCATTATATAACTCACAGCCATCCTCCATGGCTCTTTTATCGCCCTTTCACCCCCGGGGAGAGGGATGTATCTGAAATGCAAGGGCCTTATAAAGCCATTTATATCGGCGATCAAAAACTCTCCACCCCAGAGGTATCCATCCGTTCCATAACCTGTTCCATCGAGGGCGACACCAATAACCATATCTCTTAAATTCCTTTCAGCCATAACAGAGGCTATGTGGGCATAGTGATGCTGGATTCCGTATGTCATAATACCTTTTTTGCCCTGTTTAAGTGCCCATTGCGTTGATAGGTAATTAGGATGGAGGTCATGGGCTATTGCAACAGGCTCTGCCCTGTATATCTGTTTTATATTCCTGAGGCTTTCTTCAAAAAAGGCAAGGGTCTCATAATTTTCCATATCGCCAATGTGCTGTCCCGGGATTGCGAACCTTCCCTTTGTTATCGTAAATGTATTCTTAAGGTCTGCACCACAACCAAGCACATCAGGTCCGTCATCATAAAGGTCAATTGGCTCAGGAACAAAACCCCTCGACCGACGGATAAAGGACAGTACTGGAAAAGAACTGTCCTCTTTCTCAAGCCTATTGACCATTACAACAGAATCATCAACCCTCATAAAGATGTCTCTGTTATGAAGCAGAAAGGCATCAACCATTCCCGAAAGCCTCTCTATAGCTTTATCATTATCCTTCTCAATGGGTTCCTCTGAGAGATTCCCGCTCGTCATTATAAGGGCGTCAAAGTGGCATTTAACAGAGTCATTATCAGGGTAAAGAAAGAGCAGGTAATGGAGAGGGGTGTAAGGGAGCATAAAGCCTAAGTAATTGTTATCTGGAGCTATTACCCCTGGAAGTCTGCCCTCCTTTCTTTTTCTTAGCAGAACAATGGGCCTTTTTCCAGACATCAGTAAATCCCTCTCCATATCAGAGCAATAGCAGTATCTTAAGACCCTTTCTATATCAGGTGACATTAAGGCAAAGGGCTTGTTGCTCTTCCTCTTCCTTTGTCGCAGTAACCCAACAGCCTCTGCATTCCCGGCGTCGCAGGCGATGTGAAACCCACCCAGACCCTTTATGGCCAGTATTCCTCCATTTTTGAGTAAATCTATAGCTCCCTTTACTGGGTCTTTAAAATCAATGCCCTTATAAAGGGGATTAACTATCTTTAACTCTACCTCAGGACCACAGACAGGACAGGCAATTGGCTGGGCATGAAACCTCCTGTCCTTTGGGTCATTATATTCCCTGCGACAATCATCACACATTTCGAAGACGGACATTGTAGTGTTTGGCCTGTCATATGGAACTGAACAGGTTATGGAATATCGTGGACCACAGTTTGTGCAGTTTATAAAGGGATAGAGATACCTTCTGTTCTTCGGGTCATAGAGTTCCCTGAGACAGTCATCACATATAGATACATCGGCTGAGATGAGAGTAAACCTTCCATTATCAATGCTCTCTATAATACTGAATCCCCTATATCCCGTTGGAGGAAGATTAGATACAGCAATATCAACTATCCTTGAAAGGGGAGGTGCCTCTGAGGGAAGCCTCTTAATGAAATTCTGTACATCCTCTCCCTCTATCTCGATAGTGACGCCCTCTGATGTGTTAGTAACATAACCATTAAGTCTGAGGGATTCGGCAAGGTTATAAACAAAGGGCCTGAATCCGACCCCCTGGACTATGCCCTTAATCTCTATCTTTGCCCTTTGAGCCATTGTGCCCATTCCTCAATCCCCTCACCCGTTTTACAGGAGACTTCAAAGATGGAGAGCGAAGGATTAATAGAGAGGGCATCCCTCTTGATCTTATTTATATCAACATCGAGATAAGGAAGGAGGTCTATCTTATTGAGCAACAGGACCGATGACTCCTTGAACATGAGTGGATATTTGAGGGGTTTATCATGCCCCTCTGTTATGCCCAAGAGCATCACCTTTACATCCTCACCCACCTTGAATTCTGCAGGGCAGACGAGATTACCCACATTTTCGATGATGAGGATGTCCAGCTCATTAAGAGGCATCTCAGAAAGCACCTCATTAATCATATTTGCGTCGAGATGGCAGGCACCTCCAGTATTTATCTGGACAACCGGGATATTAAACCTGCTGATCCTTTCTGCGTCATCAGTGCCTGTAATGTCACCCTCAATAACACCCATCCTTATACCTTTGAGCCTCTCGATAGTCCTTTCGATTAGACTTGTCTTTCCCGCCCCGGGGCCGCTCATGAGATTAATCACGAAGAGTCCATTGTCTTTGAAAACCCTTCTGTTTTCCTCTGCTATCCTGTCATTTGCCTCGAGTATCCTGCTTACTACCTTGACCTTCATTCTTCCTCCTGTGAAACATCCATCTCTATTATATCCATCTCGAATCCCTTTTCTATCTTAAATGAAGGTGATGAACATTCAGGGCAGTTAAGGACATAGGTGTCATCAACCTCGAAGGACTTACCACAGCCATAACAGAGACCACCGAGAGGGATGGTCTCTATTATCAATTCAGCGTCTCTGGCAATAGTTTCAATCTTTGCTGCATCAAAGGCAAAGGATAACGCCTCGGGAAGGACACCTGAGGCCCTTCCTATCCTGACCTTAACAGAATTTATTCGGTTAAAGCCTTCTTTCTTGCACTGCGAGGTTATAATATCGAGCATGCTGAGGGCTATTGAGGCCTCATGCATGCTGCTCCTTTTCCTTTGAGAGTCTTTCCTTCTCCTTTTCGTAAGCCTCTTTACCTGCCTCAACAGCCGTTGTTATAATAGACTTCTTCTCCTGAAAAAAATCCTTACCCTTCTCAACTGTTGATGTAACTTTACCTTTAACCTGTTCTACATAGTCCCCTGTCTTTTCCTTTACTTCTTCTGTCAGTTCCTTTATCTTTCTCCTCGTCTCTTCCCCTGATCGGGGTGCGAAGAGAAGCGCAACACCAGCACCGACCAGTCCTCCCAAAAGGAAGGATAGAAAGATTGACCCTGCACCATAACCGCCTTCTTCGTGTCTCATAAACACCTCCTGAATTGAATTAATAAGGCTATTCAGCCACGGATTAAAAGGTTTTTCAATAAGGTCTCTATGGCAGCCCTTATACCAGCCCTGAGGCTGAAGACCTTTGTAACCGTCCCTGATGTGACCTCCTCAATAAGGTCGCTTATCCTTTTTACATTTTCGCCTGTCTTTCTCACAGAACCTGAAAATTCCCTTAGATCGTCAGAGACCCCTGTTATCCCCTCCGCTGCCTTCCTTATACTCTTAAGGCTCTCCTCAAGTTCGACAATCGCAGGCTTAAGATTATCCTCGGTATTTTTCAGGAAATCCTTGAATGCCTTTGAGGCACTCCTTATCTCTATCATGACAAAAATGAACACGCCGACAGCTACGAGGAAGGCTAAGGTAATGATACTGAGGAAAATGGTATTCATAAGACCTCCTCTTTCAGTTTATCACATCCTCCAAGGATATTCTATTAAGAATTTTATGTTCTGTAAAGACAGATAGGTGAATTCTTAACATATCAGTCCCGATCGAGGAGGCGTCTCTCCCCTTCGAGCCTTCTGATCCCTGTAATGTTCTGGCTCACCTCAAGCGTGCCTCTGTAATTACCGTTTCTGTCACGGACAGCGAAATATCTTATATGAATAAACCCTCCCTTCATCTGTATCCAGAACTCAGCAGAATCCTTATCCGCCTTTCAATCTTAACAAATTATGGGTCAAGCGATGATATTTGTCAACCCTAAAATCAGAGAACATGGTATGCTAAAATATTATGACCTTTCAAGTCTTTTGAACTCTTAGCTATTAAATATGAAGGTGACTGACAGAGACATATCCTTTATGAAGAGGGCCATCTCTCTTGCCTCAAAGGCCGTGGGGATGACGAGCCCTAATCCAATGGTCGGTGCGGTTCTTGTAAAGAACGGTGAGATAATTGCGAGCGAGTATCACAGAATGCCCGGCCAGCCCCATGCGGAGGCACTCGTTATTGATCATGCAAAGGAGAAGGCAAGAGGTTCAACCCTCTATGTAAGCTTAGAGCCATGCTGTCATAAAGACAAGAGGACGCCTCCCTGTACCGAGGCTATTATTCGTTCAGGCATCAAAAGGGTCTTTGTTGCAATGGTAGACCCAAATCCGAAGGTCTCAGGAAAGGGGATAAAAGAACTCAGAGAGGCAGGGATAGAAGTATTAAGCGGAGTACTTGAGAAGGAAGCAAGGAGGCTTAATGAGGCATATATAAAGTACATAACAACAGGTATGCCCTTTGTTATCTTAAAGGTAGCGATGACCCTTGATGGCAAGATAGCAACCCCTCTGGGTCAGTCAAAATGGATAACAGGAGAGAAGGCGAGAGGGGTGGTTCACAGGTTAAGGAATAGTGTTGATGCTATAATGACAGCCATAGGGACCGTAAAGGCTGATGATCCTCTTCTTACGGTAAGGGGAATTAAGACCGAAAGGATAAATAGACCTTTAAGGATAGTG
>JBKBUA010000004.1:22990-26615 GCA_046290845.1 Thermodesulfovibrionales bacterium | reverse complement strand
GATAGACCCAAAACTTGAGATACCACTTCAAGCCAGGCTACTCACAACACCTCCTGATACAATGATCATAACCAGCGAGAGTGCCGATATAGAAAAGAAAGAGAATCTTTCAAAAAGGGGTGTACAAATAGTGGAATACCCTGACGGGATGCTTCACCTTGCGTGGCTTATGAAAAGGCTCGGTCAAGAGGGAAACACATCTGTCTTGATCGAGGGTGGTTCATCCCTTAATGCCCATGCCCTTGAGGACGGTATCGTTGATAAAGTCATGTTCTTCATAGCCCCGAAGATTATTGGTGGCAGGGACTCCTATCCTGCTGTTGGTGGAATGACCTATCGTTGTCTCGAAGATGCTTATAAACTGAAGGACATTAAGATAAGAAGAATAGGAGAGGATATTCTTATTGAGGGGTACCTATAGCACTGACCTCGGTCTTCTGTTTCTCTTTTTGTGGTTTTCGTACAACCAGTGTAACAATGCCTGAGGAAAAGAGTATTGCACTAAGAAGTGCCCATAATGCACCTGGTTCTCTGCTTATCTCTATCAATGCTGCCTTAAAAGGATTAGTCTGAATATCCCTCACATATATTCCGATGCCCCGGGTAATAAAAGGGCTTGTTTGGCCTTATTAGGAATACGGCCAAGTTTTATTGCCCTCAGTAATATATAAAAGGACTGGATGAAAAGCCCGGCTATGAGAACAGGTCTCTTAAAGATACCGGCTATATAAAAGGCAACAGGTATTACTGGAAAAAACTGAAACATCACCTTTTAAAATAAAAGAGCAAAAAGCCGATAAGGATCATTATGGTGCTTAGAATCTGACCCATTGTCAGAAATCCGAGGATATATCCTATCTGTGGGTCAGGTTCTCTGAAAAACTCAACCGAAAATCTGAATATGCCATAAAAGAGCAGGAATGTTGCTGAGAGGTATCCCTTTCTCCTAACCCTATCCTTAATAAACCATAGTATCAGGAATAACAGAACACCTTCGAGGAAGAATTCGTATAACTGAGAGGGATGCCTTGGCAATGGTCCACCATCGGGGAATAGCATGGCCCAAGGGACGTCTGTGACCCTTCCATAGAGTTCACCATTAATGAAGTTCCCTAATCTCCCCAGACCGAGGCCTATGGGAGCGGTTACGATAACAAGGTCTGACAACTGCCAGAAATCAAGCCTGTACCTCCTCGAAAAGATGAAGCCACTGACAATACATCCTATAAGTCCACCGTGGAAGGACATACCGCCATGCCAGACGGCAAAGATCTCGAAGGGATTCTTTAAATAAACGGACAGGTTATAGAAAATAACATAACCCAGTCTTGCACCTATCAGCAGGCCGAGGATAATGTATGTATAAAGTGAATCAATCATAGTCTTAGAAATGGGAAGCGCCCTTTTCCTTATCTGATACCTTACCAGGAAGTAAGATGATAGAAAACCAGCAAGGTACATCATGCCGTACCATCTTACAGAGAATGGGCCGACCCTGACTATCTCAGGATTTATGTGTGGATAGGGAATCATCTAAAAATGATAACACAAAGAAGGATGATAGGGCTATTGCTGTTTTGACACAAACAAAGTTGAATGGTGAGACTCTTTTTTTATATAATAAGCGACTTATGAGGAAAAAGGTCTCGATAATAGGTTCAGGTAATGTAGGCGCAACTGTAGCAGAACTCCTTGCAAGGGATGGAGTTGCTGATGTCGTTTTATTCGATGTCATTGAAGGGATTCCACAGGGAAAGGCCCTTGATGTACTCGAGGCATGCCCGATATGGGGATCACCCGTCTCTGTTAAAGGAACTAATGAATATGAGGAGATAGCCTCTTCAGATATAGTCGTTATTACGGCTGGTTTCCCTCGCAAACCTGGGATGAACAGGGATGATCTTCTTCATGCCAATGCAAAGGTTGTATCAGAGGTCACAGAGAATATAGCCAGATTTTCACCTGATGCAATCATAATTGTTGTCACAAATCCCATGGATGTGATGACCCAGTTGAGCATGAAGGTTTCAAAATTTAAACCTGAAAAGGTCATAGGCATGGGAGGGATACTCGATTCAGCAAGGTTCAGGACATTTGTTTCTCTCGAATTAGGCGTCTCATCTCAGGATATTGAGGCCCTTGTGCTCGGTGGTCATGGAGACTTTATGGTTCCACTGCCGAGGTTTACTACTGTTAAAGGCGTATCGATTACTGAACTCTTATCAGAGGATTCCATAAAGCGCATTATCGAGAGGACGAGGCATGGTGGCGCAGAGATAGTATCTCTGCTAAAGTCTGGAAGTGCCTATTATGCACCTGCTGCAGCAACATGCCAGATGATAAAGGCGATAATAAATGATGAAAAGAGGTTACTTCCATGCTCTGCTTATCTTACAGGACAGTACGGTGTGAATGGATTTTATTCGGGAGTCCCAATAATCCTCGGAGCTAATGGTGTGGAGAGGATCATAGAGTTAGAACTTAACAATGAAGAGATGGATAATTTTGAGAGGTCAGTACAGGCTGTGAAATTCCTTGTAGAAAAATTAGATATATAGGAGGATAAAATGGAAAGGACTTTATCGATAATTAAACCTGATGGTGTAAAGAAAAACCTGATTGGAGAGGTCATAGGTAGATTTGAGAAGAAGGGCCTTCGAATTGCTGCACTGAAAAAGCTCATACTTTCAAAGGAGGAGGCAAAGGCCTTTTATATAGTCCATAAAGAACGTCCTTTTTATGAGAGCCTGACGGACTTTATGTCTGAGGGTCCTATAGTAGTTATGGTAATCGAAGGAGAAAAGGCGATTTCAAAGGTAAGGGAGATAATGGGTGCAACCAACCCGAAAGAGGCTTTACCCGGCACCATAAGGGCCGACTTTGCAACGGATATAGAGAGAAACATAGTCCATGGCTCCGATTCACCTGAATCTGCAGCTTACGAGATTCCCTTTTTCTTTTCTGCCCTCGAGATCATATAAGGCTGAAGGCTATAGGCTGAAGCCTATAGCCTAATAGGTTTTTTAGGAGTAAGAAGCAGATAAAGGCATCGATGAGTGAATTTACCAGAATATCTGCTGATTTTGTAGCATCTATTGAGCATCCTTTTAAGGCATACAACTCTATTTCTCTATTTCCTCTTCAAGATATAATTCTCCGCTATCGTAATCATACGCAAAAAGCTCGGCATATCTGCCCCAGTCAATAGCTGTCTCGAGCTGATTCCATGCCTCCTCAGAAGTGAAATGGTTTTCGAGTGTCTCCAGAAAGAAATCTTCCGACATCCTGTGTTTCGAAGTTGTTTGCAAAACCTGTACGATCTGTTTCAACAATTGTATATTGTTCAGAGCAGTGTCTCTGAACAATTCTTTCTTTTTTAGGGCATCTGCCTCTGAGAATTGTCTACCCATGTCAGTGATAATAAAGTCTCCCTCTCTAATCTCTCCGAACCCAAGAAAGACCGAAGCCTCTATGATGGGGAATATGTCATCAATTTCCATGCTGAGGTCAGATGCGAGGGTTGAAATATCGACCCTTCCACCCTTGTCATGAACCAGTTCAACAAGGCCTGCGATAGCGCCAATCTTCACGTGAGGCAGAAACTGGTACCTCTCCTTCTCGAGAA
>JBKBUA010000004.1:0-22893 GCA_046290845.1 Thermodesulfovibrionales bacterium | reverse complement strand
GAATTCCCTCGAGTTTTTATCCCTCTCATGTGGAAGGTTAATTAAAAAGTCTGCTTTGACCCTTCCTGGATTATGGCTTAAGATGATGGCCCTGTCAGAAAGAAATGCAGCCTCCTCGATATTATGGGTTACGAATATAATAGATTTTATAGGCAATTTTTTATTTATCCACAAATCTAATAGTTCGCCTCTCAGGTTGTCTGCCGTTAGAATATCAAGGGCAGAAAACGGCTCGTCCATAAAAAGAATCTCGGGCTCCACAACAAGGGCTCTGGCTATGCCAACTCGTTGCCTCATGCCTCCAGAGAGTTCTCTCGGATAGGCATCCTCGAAGCCGTCCAGTCCGACGACATCAAGCATCCTCACAGATTTCTCCCTTGCCTCATCATCGGTAAGACCATAAGACTTCAAACCAAGCTCAACATTCTCAAGAACCGTAAGCCATGGAAAAAGTGCAAAACTCTGAAATACCATGGCAATCTTCGGATGGGCCTTTGGCAGCGGGATGCCATGGTAGAGGACTTCCCCTTTAGAAGGAGCGGTCAGGCCCACGAGTATCCTGAGAAGTGTTGATTTGCCGGCTCCGGAAGGGCCAAGGATCGAAACGAACTCCCCCTCCTTAACCTTGATATTGATGTCCTCAAGTACGGAAAGCTCCTTGCCCCCGCTCATGGGATAGGATTTCGTAAGACCCTTTGTCTCTAAGATTATCTCAGGCATATATTTCTGGACCTATCTATTCAAGTCTGTACTTCTCCTGCGCAAGAGCGAACATCCTCTTCCAGACTAATCTGTTGATGCATACTACAATGATCGCCATCATAACCGTGCTCACGAAGAGCAGTCCGAAGTCTCCCGATACCGTAGACTCACTTATAAGGCTGCCAAGCCCTCTCGTCTTCATTGTCTCGCCCCCAAAGGTCACATACTCTGAAACTATGCTTGCATTCCATGCGCCTCCAGTAGCTGTGATAAGGCCTGTAACAAGATAAGGGAATATACCAGGAAGAATCAATACCCTCCACTTTCTTATCCCCTTTAATCCATATAGTCGGGCTGTATCTTTCAGATCCTGGGGGATGGCGGATGCACCAGCGATGACATTGAAAAGAATATACCATTGCGTGCCGAGGAGCATCAAGAATATCGATCCCACTGCAAGACCTCCTCCGAGTTTTATAAGAAAAAACAATATCATAGGAAACACAGCAGTTGCAGGGATCGAGGCAACTAACTGAACGATGGGCTGAAGTATCCGTGCTGCCTTTGGATTCATGCCTATGTATACTCCCAATGGCACCGTCCAGAGAGTTGCAATGAACAATGCCGTTGATGTCCTGAGTATCGAAAACCCGGCAGCAAGGAGCACAGAGAGATAATCTTCAGCGCTAAGTCCTAAAAATAACCTTACGGCCCTAATACCAGCCCAGGTGAGAGCAATAGTGGCCGCAATAAATAAAACAGCCTTTATTGCTTTGCGCAGCCACGCGAAAGGCGTCTTTGAATTGCTGCCGATTCTCTCATAGAGTACCTCAAACTCCCTTGTTATGTGCGCAAGAAAACGATCTATTTTTTCAATAAAGGGAGATTTCCTGATAATATCGAGCACAAATGATTCCATCTCCTCTTCTGCCTGGACGGTCTCCATCCTGAATTTTTGCGACCATGCCACTAAAGGACGCCATATCAGTACATCTAAAATAATAATAAGGAATACCATGGTGCCGATACCGTAAAGGACATGAAGCATATCACCATGATTTGCAGCTGTCTGGATATAAGAGCCGATGCCTGGCAGTCTGAAATCTTTATCTTTAAGCACAAACATCTCGCAGGCCATGAGAAAAAACCATCCCCCTGCCACTGACATCATGCTGTTCCATATGAGGCCGATGGCGCTGAAAGGCATATCGAGTCGAAGGAACTTCGTAAACCTGTTGAGTCTGAATACCTTTGTTACTTCTATAAGTTCCCTTGGTATTGTATTGATGGAGTGATAGTAGCTGAAGGCCATATTCCAGACCTGTCCCGTGAAGATGAGCAGAATAGAGGCAAGCTCTATACCGAGCCTTTTATTCGGAAAGATAGCGATCATAGCTAAAACCACGCCGGGAAGAAAAGAAAGCACAGGTATAGATTGGAGGATGTCTAAGAGCGGGATCATCACCTTTTCGTGTATCCTACTTCTGTTTGCTGTATATCCATACCATATGGAAAAGACAAGGGAAAGGATGTAAGAAAAAAATATTCTTGTGAGCGAATTTATGGAATAAAGGGGAATATAAGTCGGATCAAGACTGATTTCGATAGACGGCTGCATTTCATAACGCCAGCCTGATGCGACATAGACAATAAGAGAAAGGACACCAGTAATAAACAGCAGAATTGCTATATCAATAGCCCTGAATCTGAATGATATTACAGGTATTGAAAAAGGTGTCTTAAGCATTAGATATTATAACAGAAGTGATTGATTTCGAATCTCAGCGTATTTTTCGCATTGAGCCGAATAATTTTCTTTATTTTTTTATTAAAACCTCAGGGTTGCCTTCAGTCTTTTAGGATTGAGAAGAAGGTCAAGGCCATCAATGATGGACCTGACAACTATATCTGCTGAGCTAAGGGCATCCACGGAGCAACCCTCATCAAGCATCACTGCTATGCCAATCCTTGCAGCCTTGAGCATTCGCCTGTCATTATTGCCATTGCCGAAGGCAACAACTCTTTCTGCGTCAAGCATTTTAACATAGTCCTCTTTCTGAATATCGTGAGCCTCGCCTTCAAGGATGTGGATCTCACAGTTTATATCCTTAAGCTCTTCTTTTGCCCTGCCAAAGGTATCTGCTGTAAGTATGTGAATCTTGAGCAATTTAGAAAGCTCATTAAGCCTTTCCCTTACCCCTGGTATCAGCCCTCCATCAACAGAGAGTGTACCTGTAAAATCTGAGACAAGATGCTCAAGTCTCACTGTACCAAAACCAGGTATATGAAGTTCAAACATGTTTCACTTTCCCCCTACCATTTCAGTTCACCTCTGAAGATAGCCCTGTCGCCCAATTCCTCCTCAATCCTGAGCAGTTATTATACTTTAATGGCTCTAAAACATAGTTGGCCTAATGGGACTACAGATTGTTGTCTTACAAAGGCTCTTGCATTGCCAAAATCAAATTTATAATCATATCTATTTCAGGATCGAAAATATCCTTAAGTTCTCTTGCCTCCTCGTATCATCAAGAGGAGTATTCCACCGATAAGCGTTAAAAGTCCTGCATAAATGAACCCTGCTATCGGTGAGACTTTCGTCCATAAAAGCCCTACCACAAAACTTGATACAAAATCACCGATACCGTTTACCATTGCTAACACGCCATATCCGGTTCCTCTCAGATTCTCTGGCAGCAGGTCGCCTGCCATAGCGCGTTCCATAGAGTCTACTATCGCGATATAAACTCCGGCCAATATAAACAATATTACCATCGCCCAGAGTTTCGGCGGTTCGAGTATAAAACCAAGACACATTAATGCGAATAAAAAGTAACCGAGGCCGAGCATGGTCCGTTTGCCGATCCTTTCGCTAAGCACCCCTGCCGGATAGGCCGAACCCGCATAGAGCACATTGTGAAGGGTATAGAGACCGATTGCGGCGCTTATCGCCTCCGTCTTTCCGTACTCGGGAGTAAGTATCTCGGTCGCTCTCAAGATCAAAAGTGTATGCGCAAAGTTGCCAAGACCGAAGATTCCGACGCTGAAGGTAAAGAGTTTGAAGTTTAAGGGCAATCCTCTTATGTTCTTCCAGAACTCCACTTTTCCGTCAGGTTCTCTTTTTCTCTCCTTGACCAGGAAAATAAAACACGCCACGGAAAGAAAGCCTGGGAAAAAGGAAATGAGGAATATCTGACGGTAAGTCAAGATGCCGATAAGGGCAAAGGCAATGGCCGGACCGATCACCGCTCCCAGCGTGTCCATGGCTGTATGAAATCCGAAGGCCCTGCCATAATGCTCGGGTTTCAGCAAATCCACCATAAGTGCATCCCTTACAGGGCCCCTTGCGCCTCTTCCCATCCACGCCAGCACCCGAATAAGCAGAACTTGATTCCAGTTTGTAGTAAAAGCGAAGAGTCCTTTGAGAGCAGTGATTATATATCCAGCTACCACAATCGGCTTTCTTCTCCCTATTTTATCGCTGTACCATCCCATCAAGAGCTTGATAAAGCTCGATGAGGCATCGGCGATACCCTCGATAAGCCCCAGGGTTGCTGCAGTGCCTCCGATAGTGGCAAGGAACATGGGAAGGATAGCAGTGGTCATCTCATGCCCCATATCGCTGAAGAGGCTCGTAAGACCGATTCCAAGGATGCTTCTGGTAAGCCAGTTATTTTTTCTCATGTGAGACCCCAATTTTCTCTATAATCGCTCTTGCGCGTATTCTTACCATGCTCACTTCCGAGTTGAGAGATTTCAAAATAAAGTCCAGCGCGTCCTGTGTTTTTATCTCTCCGAGTGCATTCAGTATCGCCGTCTTAAGAAACGGATTGTCTGTTTTTTCGAAAAGGTCTATAAGAGGCTTTATGGCAGCTATACTTTTTAGTCTTCCGAGAATCCAGACCGCCCTCTGAACCGTCTCCCGTTCGGGATGCCTTAATGCGTTTATCAATTTTTCTTCAAAACCTTTCTTCTCATGCTCTGTAATATCAGCGCCGCAATAAGGGCATTTTCTGTCACCCCCCTTAATTTCCTTCCAGCATTGGGGGCAGAAAAAGGTTATCATACTACCTGTTCTTTGATATACATAAGCCTGTCACCGATCTCATTCAGCTTCTGAGACGTCTCCAGCAAAATTTGTTTTCTCTCCTCAACCTCTTTCTCTCCCCTGTTTCTCTGTTCCATTCCCTTTTTTATAGCGGTCTCTATGCCTTCAATAGTCGCATCTATCCTCTGAAGCATATCCCATCTAAATTCCAGTTTGCTTTTATCCAATCTTTCAGCAAAATCGTATCTTACCCTTCCTGATTGAACATCAATAACCTGAAGCAGGTATTCCTTCATCTTCTTCATGATTATCCTGTCGCCGATGAATTTAGGAAGGGCAAGGGTTAAAGAAGATGCAAGCATCTCAAGCCCTACAGGCTCGTCCTTAAATTTGTAATAAAAACCTGATTTTACTGTCCACAAGGCCTCTGCCTTAATTACATCAAAGGGTATCTGGAAGAGTTCTGATGAAAATTTAAGGAGTGCATCAACCGTATCGTTAATCTTTAATATAAACCTCTTGCATATGGATTCAAAGGCCTTTGCAAGTTTTTCATCTTCAACAACGCGCCAGCCGTTGAATGCCTGCTTCACCTCTGTTATGACCTGCTGTTCCAGCGCCTTATGAAGTTCCTTTAAACTCAGATCTCTGTTTTCATTATAGTAGCTTTCGAGATTTGCCAAAACCTGAGGTATAAGTTCCTTTTTAAATTTCTCTATATCTTCATCGAGGATATTCTTCAGAAGCCTTTTTGTTTCTCCGTCGAGGAGTATATCAAAGTCCTGTTTTTCAAGCATTACCTCCTGCTTTTTGTTTTCAAATACCCTTACCTTTGTCTTGAGTTCATCAAGTGGCGCTGTCAGTGATTTCAGTTCCAGTTCAAGCTCAAATTTTGCCTGAGATATAATTCTTAAGAGATTGTTAGTTACAGAAAGTATGAGTATCTTTCCCTTTTCCTCCATAAGAAATCTATTTAATACCTCTGAAAATTCAGGCAACCTGCTTTTTTGAAGCATTTCTTCTGAATTCAATGTCATGGCCTCAAGGGCAAGCCTTGCCGAGATCGGGAAAATTCTTACATCCATTCCCATGGCATCCCTTAGAACCCCTTTTGAAAATTCAATGGATTCCTGCAAGTCCTTCTCGACGAGATAGTCCGCCTTGTTAAGCAAAAAGAATATCTTGTTTGAGTATTCTTTGACATCTCT
Source organism: Thermodesulfovibrionales bacterium (assembly GCA_046290845.1). Classification (GTDB taxonomy): domain Bacteria; phylum Nitrospirota; class Thermodesulfovibrionia; order Thermodesulfovibrionales; family UBA9159; genus JBBIPQ01. The sequence continues at coordinate 16,935 of JBKBUA010000004.1, read as the reverse complement.
CAGAAAATCAAGTTCCGCCTTGCTCATGGGCTGGTCAACAGAAAGAAGAAACAAGGCTGCATCGGATTTCGGAAGATATTGGTAAGCCACATCGGTATTATGCTGATATATGGAGCCTACACCCGGAGTATCAATCAGCCTGACTCCATCTTTAAGATAAGACGAAGGATAGGTGATAATCACCTCGCTGACATCTTTGATATTCTTTGGGTTTCCCTTTTCTGTAACATATTCAGAAAGGTTCTCTGGTTTTATCTCTGTAACCCTTCCATCATTGAAATAAACCCTGATTCGCAATGCTTCACCATATGTCATGATTGTGACGATAGATGTAAGGGGGACAACAGCAACAGGAAGTATATCTGCACCTAAAAGTGCATTGATAAGGCTCGTCTTCCCGCGCTTGAACTGTCCTACCACAACGAGATTAAATGTGTTTTTCTCTATCTTTTCCCTCAACTCCTCGCAGGGACATCCACGGATTGCCTCAATAGTGAGCATCTCATCAATGCACCTTAAAAGTTCACTCTTTAAATGAGAGTATACCGTTACCGACATATTTCCCTCCCACAGGCTTAAGTTGTGAGGCAGTGCGACCGTCTGACTCAGTGCTACAGTGCTACAGTGCGACCGCAACTCTGTCGCACTAAGTTGTCGCACTATCGCTCGGTCGCTCTGTCGCACTACTTTAGTGCCTTCAGCCTATTTTACTATTGTCACTGTGCAGGGTGCATAGGTTGCAACCCTCTTTGACACAGAACCAAGTAGCCAGTTCTCTATCTTTGATTTTCCCCTCTGACCGAGGACAACCATATCACACCTGTTTTCCTTTGCATATCTCACAATCTGGTCTGCTGGATGCCCTACAATAACCTCTGTCTTTATCTCAAGGTTTCTCTCCTTTGCCTTATCCCTGAGACCTTTAAAAAGCTCTTCATAATGTTGTGTTGCGCTATCAATTATAGCCTCAACCTCGACTATATCAGCAGGCTCAGGTGGCTGGGCAACAGAAAGGACTATTATCTCAGGTGCTGCACCAGGGCAGAGCTTTGAAAGCTCAAGGCTGAACTCAAAGGCCTGATATGATTGTGGTGAGCCATCAAAGGCTACAAGTATTCTTTTAAGCATCTTCTTTTCCCTCCTTTTTGGGCAATAAATATTTTGGTATGAAAAAGGCATTTGCAATCAGGGTCGGCACGACAGCGCTGCCTATGACAACGAATACCAGCACTGAATATTGCTGTTGGTCTATGATGTTGTGAGTAAGCCCGAATAGAGCTGAAATAGAGCCGAAGGTCAAACCGGTTGACATAAGAAGGGTTGTGTAAATGCCCTCTTTTTGAGCGTATTTATAAGCCTTTGTCGCCGGATAAACGCCAATTATCTTGGTTATCATCTTGCCCACGAAGAGGGTAAGTAGCGATACAGGTGCTGCAATAAGTGCTGGAATGGATACATAAGAACCTGCCCTTATGAAATAAAACGGTGTTAGAAGTCCAAATGTTAATGTTCTGAGCCTTCTTATTAGAACATGGTCTTTGCCCACTGTTCCTGCTAAAACCATACCCACAATATATGCCGGCAATACTGCCTCGCTGTCAGACCATGTGGCAAGCGAGCCGAGTCCGAAAAGAAAAAGGAGCAGATATTTTGCTTCAAGTTCCGAAGGTCTGCCTCCATATTTTTTAAAAAACCGTGGGGTTAAATACGGAAGCAAGACAAATATAGCTATGCTGACTACTACAAAGATAATGGTCTTGATTGTAAAAGGAGCAAAAATAAGGCCGAGAGACACAACTGTCCCCAAGTCTGTTATAAAACATGCAGCAAGGATGCTTTTCCCAAACTCAGTCTTGTTTAATCCAAGTTCGAGCATTACGGCATATACAACCGCAACCGATGTAGTTGAAAGCGCAACACCTGCAAGCCAACTCGCTTTAACGGTCCATCCGAGGAGATAATATGCAATGGCGGTGCATCCCAGAAAAGGCGCAAGAAACGAGATAAAACCTATAGCAGAAGCCTCTTTCCATTTGACCTTAAACACATCTGGGTCTAATTCCGCGCCCGCCAGAAAGGTCAATACAATAGCACCTGTGCCTGATAAAAACTTGATCCACGGCGTATCTGAGCCTAAGGTCGTCCCTATAAGAGCACCTATAACCAGTTGCGCCACTGTCCCCACTATAATTTCAGAAAGGGCTGTTGCGATGCGTAGCCAGAGGGAAAGCAATGTCGCAATTAATGCAAGACCAAGCCATAATGCAGCCACTCCCCATACTTCATACATAGTCTACCTCCTCACCGAGCAGGCATCAAAAAACTCCTACCCTCATAAGATTGAGAGTAGGAGTTATCAGCTTCAGAATCCAAAGCGGTTAATGGCGAACCCCATCGCCAATATTTACAGAATTTCCGGACTCACATCCCTATGAATATATTTTATCACATTGACATCCGAAAGTATAACGATTCCTTCTTTTACCATATCGTCGAGTATCGGCAGGACTTTATTTATATTTTCCTCTGAATCTATAACAGTAATCAGAATAGGCAACTCTCCTGTGCTTGTAAGAGTCTTCTTTTTATGAAACCGCCTGTGAGGGCCATAACCTGCAACAGCCTTGTATACAGTCGCTCCTGCAATATCCATCATAATGAATCTTTTAATAATCGCCTCATACAGAGGTTCTCCTTCCCATTTATCATCCTCGCTCACTATCACCCTGAGCATCTTTGCCTTACCTTCGAGTTTCATTCTTTTTTCCACCTCCTCTTTCTTTTCGGCTGCTTTAGGACAGCACTTTACGACATTTGTATCAGCAATCTCAACGAGCCCCTTTTCCACGACATGATAAACATCCGGCAGAACCTTATTTATCATCTCCTCTGAATCCACAACCTCAATCTTCATCGGCATGCTTGTGGATAGCTCCAGCATCTTTGATGTATGAAATACACCATCTGTTCCGTATCCTGCCACACCCCTGAAAACACTGACTCCCGCTATCTTCTTTTTGTAAAAAATATCCATCAATACTTCATAAGCAGGCTTTCCGCCGAATTTGTCCGTCTCATCAATATAAATTGTGAGTTTCTTTGCAGGCCCTTGTTTTACCATAGTTGTCTCCTAAATTGTCTTTGCTATTAATTCTCCAATCTTCAATGCCAAAAATCCAATGAAAACACTAAAAACCACATTCATTGACGCTATCAACCACTCTCCATCTTTTACTAACCGGCCTGTTTCATATTCAAATGTTGAAAAGGTCGTATATGCACCAAGAAACCCCACAACCAGCAAAAGCCTCCATTGAGGATTTATAATAAACCTTTCTGTAAACAAGGACATAAGAAGCCCTATAAAAAAACTTCCGCTAACATTAATAAAAAACGTGCCTAATGGAAAGATCCTTCCCCACTTCTGGCCTATCCAGAGACCCAAGGAATATCTTGTTATAGCACCAAAAAAACCGCCTATTCCTACTATTGCTAAATTGACAATGTTCATGCCTCTACCAATCTTTTAAATATTACAACCATGTGTGCAGGACAGTCAACACATCGAAAGGCCATAACAGGACTATTCCTTGCAATTAAAGAGAAATTTGCTTTATTATTAAATTATATGGTGCAGATGATATTAAAGAAGATCTTCGGGACGAAGAACGAAAGAGAGTTGAAAAGGCTATGGCCTATAGTGGAGAAGATAAACTCTCTCGAGGCACAGATCGCCTCAATCAGCGATTCTCAATTAAGTGCAAAGACTGACGAATTCAGGACAAGGCTTGAGGCTGGAGAGACGCTCGATGACCTTCTTCCCGAGGCCTTTGCAGTTGTAAGAGAGGTCTCAAAAAGGGTCCTCAGGATGAGGCACTTCGATGTCCAGCTTATAGGCGGGATCGTACTTCACGAGGGAAAGATCGCAGAGATGAAGACAGGAGAAGGAAAGACCCTCGTTGCAACGCTACCTGTCTATTTGAACGCCCTTACAGGAAAGGGCGTCCATGTAGTGACTGTTAATGACTACCTTGCAAAGAGAGATGCTCGGTGGATGGGTCCTATCTATGAGTTCCTCGGACTCTCTGTGGGGGTTATAGTTCATGGCCTCACCGACGAGGAAAGACAAAGGGCCTATAATTCGGATATTACTTATGGAACGAACAACGAGTTTGGCTTTGATTATCTAAGAGATAATATGAAGTATGACCTCTCTCAGTATGTTCAGAGGGAGTTAAATTACGCCATCGTTGATGAGGTTGACAGCATACTTATTGACGAGGCAAGAACACCCCTTATCATTTCAGGCCCTTCAGAGGAATCAACAGACAAGTATTACAAGATAGACAGGATTATCCCCAAGTTGAGAAATGGTGTTGATTTTACTATTGATGAGAAGGCCAGGACCGTAATCCTTACCGAAGAGGGAAACTCTAAAGTTGAACAACTCCTTGGTGTTTCTAATCTCTATGATCCATCAAATATAGAACTCGTTCATCATGTGTTACAGGGGTTACGTGCCCATCATCTCTTTAAAAGGGATGTTGATTATGTTGTAAAGGATGGTGAGGTCATCATAGTTGATGAGTTCACAGGTAGGCTAATGCCCGGGAGACGCTGGAGTGATGGTCTTCATCAGGCAATAGAGGCTAAGGAAGGTGTTAAGATCGAGAGCGAGAACCAGACCCTGGCAACGATTACATTCCAGAACTATTTCAGGATGTACAATAAGCTTGCTGGTATGACAGGTACCGCAGATACAGAGGCAGAAGAGTTTGCAAAGATCTATAACCTCGATGTGGTTGTCATACCAACAAATAAGCCCATGATTAGGGTTGACTACCCTGATGTAATCTACAAGACCGAAAAGGCAAAGTTCAATGCCGTAATAAGGGAGATAGAGGAACTCCATAAAAAGGGTCAGCCAGTTCTCGTGGGAACGATATCGATCGAGAAGTCCGAAATCCTGAGTAACCTATTGAAAAAGAAAGGTATTCCTCATTCTGTCCTGAATGCAAAGTATCATGAACGTGAGGCTGAGATAATCGCCCAGGCAGGCAGGAGTGGTTCTGTAACAATAGCAACAAACATGGCAGGTAGAGGAACGGATATAATCCTTGGTGGAAATCCCGAGGGTCTTGCCAGACAATTTCTTAATGATGGAAAAGATTATTCAGAGGAGGAATGGCAGGAGGCCTTGAAAAAAGCAGAGGAGATCTGTAAGAAGGATAGGGAGAAGGTGGTTGCCCTGGGCGGGTTGCATATACTCGGCACAGAAAGGCACGAGGCGAGGAGAATAGACAACCAGTTAAGGGGACGCTCGGGCAGGCAGGGGGACCCTGGGTCGTCGAGGTTCTATATATCTCTTGAGGATGACCTGATGAGGATATTCGGCTCTGACAGGATCGCGGGTCTCATGGGAAGGCTCGGTATGGATGAGGATGTACCTATCGAGAACAGGATGGTATCGAAGGCCATAGAGAATGCACAGAAAAGAGTGGAGGCTCATAACTTTGATATAAGAAAACATCTCATTGAATATGATGATGTAATGAACAAACAGAGAACAGAGATATATGCCTTCAGGAAGGAGATACTGCAAGGAGAGGGTTTAAAGGAAAGGATATTCCAGATAATAGATGATACCGTAGAGGAACTGATAGGAATATACTGTCCTGAGAATAAGTATCATGAGGAATGGGATATAAGGGGGCTTAAAGACAGTCTTTATGGAATATTCTCGCTATCCATTGAGAACATACCTAATGATGTTAATGCATTGAGAGAGTATTTATCCCAGACCCTTAAGTCAGCCTATGAGAAGAAGGAAAAGGAGATAGGCGAGGAGATGATGCGATACCTTGAAAAGGTCATATTCCTTCAGGTACTTGATGCCCAGTGGAAAGACCATCTTCTTGCAATGGATCATCTTAAGGAAGGCATAGGTCTCAGGGGATACGGTCAGAGAGACCCCCTAACAGAATACAAGAAAGAAGCCTTTGAGACCTTTGCTGACATGACAGAACGGATCTCGATGGATACTATTACAAGGCTCTTTAAGATTCAGGTAAAGACAGAGGATGAAAAGATTACAAAAAGGGTGTTTCAGAGACAGGCGATAAGATATAATCGTGGTGAGGGGACTGAACAGAATCAGCCTGTGACGAGAGGGAAGAAGATAGGAAGAAATGACCCATGTCCCTGCGGAAGCGGAAAGAAATATAAAAAGTGCTGCGGCATTAATGCCTAAGATTGCTGTCATTGGAGCGGATCTGACGAGTAAGGATCTTTCCTTCCTGAATCGATATGGAGAGGTTCTGAGATATAAATCCCTGAATAACCTTAATAGCCGTGAGGATTTTCTTTTTTTCCTTATAGAAAAAAACCAGTGCAAAGAGAGATATTTTAAAGAATTCAAAAAAATCTATAATAATACGCCAAAATTAGTCTTCTCCGCAGACAATTCCTTTCGTGGATTATCACCATGGCTTAATCTTTCTTTAATCTATCCTGTTCTGGGATATGGAGAAAGAGAGATGACCTTTTCGATAGAGAGGTTGCTTTCTGAAAAGGAAAGGATCGAGGAAAATAAGAGATTGAAAGAAAGTCTCTCATCTTTAGAAATGGAATTCCAATTCTTCGACAACCTTGGTTCTGTACTCACCTCTGACACCGAACTCGATAAGATGTTGGTCCTTATCATGAGAAAGGTAAGGAATATACTTAATGCATCAATGTGGTCTATATTCCTGCTCGATGAAGAAACAGGGGATCTCATACTGGAGAAAACGAGCATTAAGTCTTTTAAGGATAAAAAATCTAAGATCAGGGTTAAACCAGGAGAGGGTATACCAGGGTGGGTTCTTAAAGAGGGAATACCTGTGATAGTGCCAGATGTTAGAAAAGACAAGAGATTCCTGTGCAGTATCTCTGGTGGTAGCAGTAGCCACTCCCTTATGTGCGTGCCTGTAAAGAGCAGGGGTAAGGTTATCGGTGTGATGGAGTTCGGTAATGATAAGGACAACGAACCCTTTACCAGGAATGATCTTGACATGCTCATGAAGATAGCAAACTATATATCCCTGGCTATTGAGCGCGTGACACTATATCAGAGGATGGCAGAACTTGCTGTAACAGATGATCTTACAAAGCTCTTTAACTCTCGCTATCTGAATAGAACTATAGAGGTTGAGATTCAGAGGAGCGAAAGATCAAAAACATCTGTATCATTGATATTTATGGACCTCGATAACTTCAAACAGGTAAATGATAATTTTGGTCATCTTGTGGGAAGCAAGGTTCTCGTTGAGATAGGGGAACTTTTACTGAAGAGCCTGAGGTCAATTGATATAATTGCCCGTTATGGTGGTGATGAATTTGTCATTGTCCTTCCCCAGACAATGCCTGAGAGTGCTGCAAGGGTGGCGGAAAGGATCAGGAAGTTGATAGAAAAGAATATATTTCTCAAAAAGGATGGCTATAATATAAGGCTTACCGCCAGTTTTGGTGTTGCCTCCTATCCAAAGAGTGCAAAGACTACGGAAGATCTGATGAGACTCGCTGATGAAGCGATGTACAAGGTTAAGAGCTACACTAAAAATGGTGTCTATGCTATAATTTAATGTGGCTTTTTTCAATTATGTAACTAAGGAGATCACCCTCAAGGTTGTTTATTATGGTCCTGGTCTCAGTGGCAAGACCACAAACCTGCAGCACCTTTATTCCATTCTTGACCCATCCCAAAAGGGTAAATTCATATCACTTTCAACCGAATCTGACAGAACCCTCTTCTTTGACTTTCTACCTGTTGACTTAGGAAAGATAAGGGATTTTAATCTCCGATTTCAGCTCTACACAGTTCCAGGCCAGATCAGGTACAATGCCACGAGGAAGCTTGTCCTTAAGGGTGCGGATGCCGTTGTCTTCGTAGCAGATTCTCAGAAGGAGATGAGGGAACAAAATATAGAAAGCCTCAATAACATGAGGGAGAATCTTATATCCAATAACATAGACCCTGATAGTATCCCCGTTGTCCTTCAGTATAACAAGAGAGACCTTCCAAATCTGCTTTCAATCGATGACCTCAATAGCGACCTCAATAAAAAAGGGTATCCCTATATCGAGTCAGAGGCCTTGAATGGTAAAGGTGTAAAGGAGACCTTTGATCTGATAACGAGACTGCTCCTTAAAGATATAGTTAGGAAGCATAAGGTGGAGATTTCAGCCCCCAAAGAGATAGTAACTATAAAGGTTCCTGAAAAAGAGAGGTTTGAGGAAAAGGCCGAGATCAATAAAGAGGAGATAGTGGAGCCTGTTGAAGAAAAGATAATTGCTGCCATACCTGATTATAAAGAAGAGTTCGCAAGGTTAACCGAATATATTGATAAACTAACCTACGAGGTAAGAGGAATCAGGGAAACCCTAACAGCATCATTAAAAGACCTCTCTACAAATCTTACAAGTGAGTTCATTGGGTTAAAGAGACAACAGGGAGAAATGTTGAAGACACTAACCGAGGTTAAAAGATTGATGGAAGGACTGAAGGAAAAGAAAAGGTGGTTTCGTTTTTAAATCTCTTCATACCTTCTTAACGAGTATATCTTTAGCTATATCGGGATCGATAGCAATTGTCGTTTCGTCTATCTGGATTACATAAGAAGGAACCTTTTGAATAAGTCTTATTATGCTGCCCGGAGCGATACCGATTGAGCTCAACCTGCCAAGTCGGGCTACCTCAGAGGGGATTATAAAAATAATTCTTCCCCTTGAGCCGATTTCAAAATCAGAAAGCCGAACAACAACTGGTGATACCTCTGTCCTGTATTTCTCGCAGCACTCCCCTCTCGGTATGGGTTTCCCATGAGGACAGGCTGGGGGATGACCTAAGAAGGTGCAGACACTGTCTGTCAATTCCTCGCTCAGAATGTGTTCCATTTTGCAGGCATCACTTTCAACCTGATCTGCCTTCATCTCAAAGACATCTGTAAATAGTCTCTCCGCGAGACGGTGCCTCCTTATAAGTGCTCTTGCCTTTTCTGCCCCTTTTTTGGTAAGAAAGACCATCCCATCCTTAATGTTTATTAATCCTTCTTGCTTCATTCCGTCGATGAGTGAATCAAAATCAGGGTCGTCAGAATTCAATCTGAACCTATCCAGTTCATGATGATTGTCTTCATCAAGAAGCCAGAGTAACTCAAGACCTTCATCAATCCTTTCTTTATCCATTTAAACCTTTAATATAGTGGAAGGGACAGTGACATCACCTTCTCAAAACTCCTTCTATGAATCTTACATGGGCCATAAGCAATAATCTTCTCTATATGCTCCTTTGTTGCATAACCTTTGTGCCTTCTGAAACCGTACTCGGGATAGAGTGCGTCATAATGATTCATCAGCTTATCCCTTGTTACCTTAGCTACTATCGAGGCTGCTGCTATCGATGCACTCTTTGATTCACCTTTAATCAAGGATAACTGTTCAATATCAATAGCTATTTTCATAGCGTCTATCAGTAATAGATCAGGTCTGCGAGAGAGATCATTTACAGCCTTTTCCATGGCCATTATTGTTGCATTCCTGATATTTATCCTGTCTATAACGTCATGTTCAACAACCCCTATACCGATGTCGGTGCAATCACAAATAATGTTCCAGAAAAGTTCCTCTCTTTCTCCCTCAGGAACAATCTTCGAATCCCTGAGACCGTCAAATCTCCTGTCCTCTGGAAGTATAACCGCCGCAGCAACTACAGGACCTGCAAGGGGGCCTCTTCCTGCTTCATCTATTCCTGCTATAATCCTGAACCCTTTATTTCTGAGGGACTGATCAAACTGATATATATCCTGTACCCCAAAGTACCTCTGTTTCTTAGGGTACGCCATGTTCCTTTTATTCTGCTGTCACCTTTTCTCTTTCCCCTTCTTTTATCTTGGCAGCCTTACCCTTCTTGCTTCTCAGATAGTAGAGTTTTGCCCTTCTTACAGCCCCTCTCCTGACTATCTCGATCTTATCGATCGTAGGCGAGTGAAGTGGAAATATCCTTTCAACCCCAATACCAAAGGACACCTTTCTTACCATAAAGGTCTCTTTTATCCCGCTTCCCTTCCTGGCGATTACAACCCCTTCAAAGGGCTGTATCCTTTCCTTATCACCCTCGATAACCTTAACATGGACCTTTACCCTATCACCGATGTTAAACTGTGGAACCTCTTTCTTAAATCCTTCCTCAATAGCTTGAACGAAATTCATCGTATTCCTCCTTTATTTCTATTATTAGTTTACGGTCAAGTTCTGAAAGTTCAGCCTTTTCGAGAAGGTCGGGCCTCCTCCTCAAAGTCCTCTTTAGTGCCTCCTTTCTTCTCCATCGTGCTATCTCTTCATGATGCCCTGAGAGCAAGATATCAGGCACCCTGAGCCCTTCATATTCAGGTGGTCTTGTATAATGGGGATAATCCAGGATACCCCATGTAAAAGATTCCTCCCTCAGGGATTCCTGATCTCCCAGTACCCCTGGTAATAATCTTACGACGCTGTCTATTATAACCAAAGCAGGGAGTTCTCCGCCAGTCAGGATATAATCACCTATAGACAACTCCATATCCACAAGGGCATCTCTGACCCTTTCGTCTATAGCCTCATATCTACCGCAAAGAAGGATAAACCTCTTATTCATCCTTGAAAGCATAACAGCAGTTGACTGATTGAATAGATCACCCTGTGGACTTAGCATAATCGTATACGACTCAATCCCGTCAGCCTTAATAGCCTTTATTGCCCTAAAGAATGGCTCGGGCTTCATGACCATCCCAGGACCACCACCGTAAGGATAATCATCGACGCTCCTGTGCTTATCCACTGTGTAATCCCTCAGATTGTGTACCCTTATATTCACCAGTCCCATTTTTATTGCCTTTTTCAGCATACCTTCAGAAAGGTATGCATGAAATATAGAGGGGAAGATTGTGATTATATCAAAGATCATCATATTGATAATAGTTAGGGAGAGAAAAAGTTTACAGGATGCAGAGTATTAAGTATAGGGTGTTAGGGATTACTATCCTACACCCTATACCCTTCAAATGTTATTCGAGTATCTCAAGTACGCAGCGTTTACCGAGTTTTGTCCCTGCTGCTCCAAGTATGGTCCTCATGGCACGGGCTGTCTTGCCCTGTTTTCCTATCACCTTTCCGAGGTCACTTGCTGAGACCCTTAGCTCAAATACCGTTGTCTTTTCACCATCCACCTCCTTAACGCTCACCTCCTCAGGTCTGTCAACCAGAGCTTTGGCCATAACTTCGACTAATTCTTTCATCTTCAGTCCACCTCCATTCGAATATTGACCGATTACAAGCCGGCCTTTTGTAAAAGCTTTTTAGCGATATCTGTAGGTTGTGCTCCATGCTGAAGCCAATACTTGACCCTCTCTGCATTTATCCTTGTTTCGCTATCCCTTTTTGGGTTATATGTTCCGAGTATTTCTATAAAAGGGCCATCTCTCCTTGCTCTCGAGTCAGCAACGATTAACCTGTAAAAGGGTTTTTTATGAGAACCCATCCTTGTCAACCTTATTTTTACCAATTACACACCTCCTTTTATTACTTAATCCGTAACCCGTAACAGGTAATGAGTAGTGTTTAACGATACTGAATTTTAATACATACCCCATTGTAAAGTAAAGGTCAAAAGGGAAAGACCCTCGGCAATTTGATGCCTTTCTTCCCTTTGAACATCTTTAACATCCTTTTCATTTCAACATATTGTTTTAACACCCTGTTAACATCCGTAACAGTTGTACCGCTACCAGCAGCTATCCTCTTCCTTCTGCTTCCATTTATGATATTGTGATCCCTTCTTTCTTCTTTTGTCATCGAATTTATTATAGCCTCAACCTTGACAAACTCCCTTTCATCTACAGATATATCTTTTACCTTCCCCATGCCGGGTATCATGCTCAAGAGATTCTCTATAGGCCCCATACCCCTGATCTTTCTTATCTGCTCCTTCAGGTCATCGAAGGTAAAGGACTCACTCATTATCTTTTCCTGGAGCCTCTCAGCCTCTTTCTTCGAGTAAGCCTTTTCCGCCTGTTCGATCAGGGTCAGGACATCGCCCATGCCGAGTATCCTCGATGCAACCCTATCAGGATAAAAAGGCTCGATCATTTCGATCCTCTCTCCCGTGCCGATCAGTTTTACGGGCTTGCCTGTTACGTATCTAATGGATAATGCTGCACCGCCCCTTGCATCACCATCCATCTTTGTCAATACGATACCGTCTATTCCGATCTGCTCATTAAAGCTCTTTGCTATATTGACCGCATCCTGACCTGTCATTGCGTCAGCCACGAGGAGGGTCTCCTTAGGAGCAACACGGGTCTTTATTTCCCTTAATTCCTCCATGAGGCTATTGTCTATGTGGAGTCTTCCGGCTGTGTCAAGAATTACAATATCCTGTGCATCGAGTCGTGCCTTCTTCAGTGCCTCCAGACATAAGTTTACAGGATTCTTTTCATCCCTTGAGTGGAAAACAGGGATATTTATCTGCTTTCCGAGGGTAATTAACTGATCCATTGCTGCAGGCCTCTGAAGGTCTGCTGCAACGAGCAAAGGCCTTCGCCCCTCTTTCTTAAACATGTTTGCGATTTTAGCAGATGTTGTTGTCTTTCCAGATCCATGAAGCCCTACCATCATTATAACGGTCGGTGGGTTAGGAGCAAGATGTATTCGACTATTAGTACTGCCGAGGAGTTCACAGAGTTCGGCGTGGACTATCTTTATGACCTGCTGACCAGGAGTAAGACTCTCAAGCACATCCTTACCAACTGCCTTATCCCTTACGTGCTGTATAAATTCTTTGACAACCTTGAAATTAACATCTGCCTCTAAAAGGGCAAGCCTCACCTCCTTAAGGGCCAGGTCAACATCTTCCTCTTTTAAGATGCCTCTGTTTCTGAGTTTTTTGAATATCTGATCGAGTTTTTCTGACAGTGCCTCAAACATCAAAGTAGCCTTTCAATCTCTGCAGATAATTTATTCTCGACCTCAGGACTAAAACCTATGCTTTTAAAGACTATCTTTCCTTCCTTGTCTATCAGGAATGTGGTAGGAATGCTGTAAACACCATAGAGATTATTAACATTTTTACTGTCTATAAGGACAGGATATTGAATTGAATACTCCCTTACGAAGGCTCTAAGATCCTCCACGACATTCTGTCCTTTATCAACAGAGATGCCGAGAAGAACTAACCCTTTTTCGTTGTACCTTTTATAGATTTCGTTCATAGTTGGGATTGATTCCCTGCAGGGAGGACACCATGTTGCCCAGAACTCAATCAGGACCACCTTTCCTCGTAGGTCTGACAGATGCACTTCTGAACTGTTCGTAGTCCTGAGTGTAAAATCAGGTGCCTCATCACCCTTAATCGCCTGCTTTTTTCCCCTGGTACAAGATGATAAAACCAGGAAAACCATAAAGGTAATAAAGGCTATTCTTATAAGTCCCCTTGAAAAGGCCCTCGATTTTTTCATCTTTGATTATTTTAGGATAGGAGGGATTCTATCTTTGCCTTGAGTTGTGGCTTAGGAACGGCCCCTACAATCTGGTCAACCTTTTCTCCGTCCTTAAAGAACATTATGGTGGGGATTCCCATTATCTTATAGCGACTTGCTATGTCAGGATTTTCATCGGTATTTAATTTTGCTACCTTTATTTTGCCTTCATATTCCTTTGCAAGTTCTTCAACAGTAGGTGCTATCATCCTACAGGGTCCACACCATACAGCCCAGAAATCAACCATTACAATACCCTTACTCTGTAACACCTCGCTGTCCCAGGTCTGGGAAGTAACATTGATAATCCCTTCTGCCATCACAACCTCCTGAAATCGTTTTTATATTGAATTATATTTATTTCTTACCAACTTTGTCAACGCAGCCGAAATAATTCGCACCCTACAATATAGAGTAGGGGGAGCATTATCAGGAAGAAGTTGGCCCATCGAATCCCTTGCAAGTTGGGACGCAACTGACTTTATCTTTCAATGCATTATGGTTAAAATACCCTGTGTATGGTTATTCAGGAAAATCGATCAAGGTTAATTTAACAGACGAGGAGATACAGGTCTTTAAGACCTCAGAAGAACTATGCCATGAATTTATTGGTGGTAGAGGTTTCGGGGTAAAACTTATCTCTGAGAGGATTACCAGTAATTATGACTCTCCCGAGATGCCAATCATATTTGCAACAGGGCCCCTCGTTGCAACGACAGCACCCACATCCGGGAGGATGTCTGTAATATCCCGTTCGCCTTTAACAGGGACTGTCTTTGATTGCTCGGTTGGTGGAAGGTTTGCCACAGAGCTAAAGAGGGCAGGCTATGATTATATAGAGATAACAGGTATATCTAAGAGATGGGTAATCCTGAACATAGAGAATGACCTTATTACCTTAGAAGACGCAGATAAACTAAGCGGGGAAAATATATCTGATATTAGAAGTACCATTAAGGATAAGGGATCTTTTGCAGCTATAGGACGGTCAGGAGAAAGAGGGGTAAGGTTCGCCTCTATTGTCTTTGATAGTCATTACCTTGCAGGACGTGGGGGTCTCGGTGCTGTGATGGGCACTAAGAGGCTTAAGGCGATCAGGATAAAGGGTAGCGGTAAAATAGAAGTAGCCGACCCCGATGCACTGAAGAGGTCGAGGGAAGAGATAATGAGGTTGTTGAGGGCGTCTCAGGCGGTATTTGGTGAGTTTGGACTGTCTGAATTCGGTACAGCGGCCCTCGTTGACCTCATACATGCAAGAAGAATGGAACCCACAGAAAACTTCAAAAAGACGATCTTTAATGGCTCATCTAATTATTCAGGTTATACAATGAGGGCAAGGCATGATGCAAAAAAAGCAGGCTGTGCAGGGTGTCCTATATTGTGCAAAAAGGTTGGCTCTCAAGGAGAGAAGATACCGGAATTTGAGACCGTTTCGCACTTTGGAGCCCTGAATGGCTGCGATAATCTCGATGCCATCATTGAGGCTAACAGTATCTGTGATGATTATGGTCTTGATACTATAAGCGCCGCATCTACTATTGCCTGCTATTCTGAAATAATTGGAAGAAGGCTCTCTCCCGAGGAGATGATAGGATTATTAAAAGAGATTGCTGACAGGTCAACTCCGTTAGGAGATGCCTTAGCAGAAGGCTCACTGAGATATGCAAAACTAATGGGACATCCTGAATTGAGTATGTCTGTTAAAGGGTTAGAACTTCCAGCCTATGACCCGAGAGGAGCCTATGGTATGGCACTTGCTTATGCAACATCCAACAGAGGTGGGTGCCATCTGAGAGCCTACCCAATAAGTCATGAGATATTGAGAAAACCTGTTGCCACAGATAGATTTTCCTTTGAAGGAAAGGCAAGAATCATAAAGATTGCCGAAGATATGAATGCTGTTGTTGACTCCCTCACTGCTTGTAAGTTTGTGTTCTTCGCAGCGAGTCTTGAGGAATATGCAAAGGTAATTAGTGCAGTGACAGGGTGGCAGTATGATGTCCAGTCCCTCCTGAAAATAGGCGAGAGGATATGGAACCTCGAGAGAAGGCTAAATGAAATGAATGGCTTTAGCAAATCAGACGACGACCTTCCTGAAAGGTTCTTTAAAGAGGAAGGCTCGTCAAGTGCAAATATAAAGATACCACCAATAAACAGGGAAGATTTCCTAAGGGCAAGGGATAACTATTATAAGGTAAGGGGCTATCCTCTGTGATAGAATAATGGTCAGTTATGGTAAAGAAATATTTAAAAGAATTAACCAGAACTGCAAATCGTGATGATGCAAGGGAAGAGAGTTATTACCATTTCCTTGCTGACCTACTCAAAGAATATTGTAATTCTATAAACAGGCAAGATATCCATATTACGGTCCTGCCGAAAAAGACAGAGGCAGGGAATCCTGATTTCAGGGTCTGGGACGGAGAACAGCATATCATCGGATACATAGAAGCCAAAGCCCCAACAGTTAAATACCTTGACCAGATAGAGGAGACAGAACAGTTGAAACGCTATCTACAGACCTTTCCTAATCTTATATTAACCAATTTCTTTGAATTCAGGCTCTATAGAGAAGGTAGGCTGATTGATAATGTCCAGATTGCAAGACCCTATGTTATTCATAGACTCGGCACAGTCCCACCTGTTGAAAAGGAAGAGGAATTTATAAAACTCCTTGAAAAATTCTTTGCCTTTTCCCTGCCAAAGGTCTATGACGCAAAGAACCTTGCGGTAGAGCTTGCAAAGAGGACTCGATTCTTGAGGGATGCGGTCATTATAGAGGAGTTAGAGGAAGAAGAGAAGAAGGGTAAAGGTTTTATATTAGGTTTTTATGAGGCCTTTAAAAGGTATTTGATAAGTGGTTTGACAAGGGAAGATTTTGCAGACCTCTATTCACAGACCATCACCTATGGACTCTTTGCTGCACGCACAAGGACAGAAAAGGGCTTTAACAGGAAGCTTGCCTATGACAGGATTCCAAAGACAATAGGCATATTGAGGGATCTCTTTAAATTCATTTCCCTCGGAGACCTGCCTAAGCAGATGGAATGGATTGTCGATGATATCTCCGAGGTCCTTGCCGTTACAGATGTCTTTAATTTACTCGATGAGTATTTTCACAAACACAGGGGAAAAGACCCTGTTGTCCATTTTTATGAAACCTTCCTCTCTGAATACGACCCTGAGACGAGGGAAAAGAGAGGTGTTTATTATACACCCGAGCCTGTCGTCTCCTATATTGTCCGTTCTCTGCACCATATCTTAAAGGAGCATTTTAATAAAAAGGATGGCTTTGCAAGTCCAGGCGTTACGGTCCTGGATCCTGCCGCAGGGACATTAACCTTTCTGGCAGAGGCTGCAAAACTGGCGGTAGAGGAATTCACAA
>JBKBUA010000049.1:5340-13672 GCA_046290845.1 Thermodesulfovibrionales bacterium | reverse complement strand
GCCAGACCTTCCCTGAGTTCGAGGAATGGCTCCTTAGCCGGTTCGACAAGCTCACGATACAAAAGTCACAGGAAGACCTCTCCTGAAACCTCTTTCCACATACTAAGTTATGAAGACTATTTTATTGATACCTATTGGTGATATTAATACAGAGATTCTCGGCGAGGTTAGCAAGGCTATAGAGAACACCTTTCCCTTCAAGGCATCAACTGGAAAGATTTTAAAGATCCCAGAGAGGGCCTTTAATTCGAGGAGAAATCAGTATCATTCAACGATCATTCTCAATGAGTTATCAAAAAATAAAAGGGAATCTGACCTCGTCCTGGGAATAACAGATGTCGACCTCTATGTGCCACAACTCAACTTTGTCTTTGGAGAGGCAGATATATTAAGAGGAATAGCTGTTATATCACTGACCAGGCTAAGGGAGGAATTTTACAGAGCAAGGCCTGACCAAAAACTCCTCATTGAGAGGGCCATTAAAGAGGCAATTCATGAGATTGGACACCTCTGTGGCCTTGACCACTGTCATGACAGGAGGTGTATAATGTATTTTTCTAACTCCATAAGAGATACTGATATAAAAGGTCCTGGATTCTGTAAACCCTGCAGGGTTAGACTCGGCTTTTAATATGGACATCCTCATTAAGGCAATGGCTAAGGATGAACCCTTATTGATCGTGAGCCTCGATGACACAGAGACTGTTGAGGAGGCAAGGAGGATTCATGACACATACCCAACGGCCTCAGCTGCACTCGGAAGGACGATCAGTGGTGCGATACTAATGTCTTCTCTCCTCAAGGAGGGACAGAAGATAATAATCCAGATCTCAGGGGACGGCCCGTTAAAGGAAATAGTTGCAGAGGCGGACTGGCTTAGCAGGGTAAGGGCCTATGTGAAAAGGCCCCATATACATTTAGGGCTTAAAGATGACAAGCTCGATGTTGGAAGGGCAATAGGGAATGGAATCCTTACAGTAATAAAAGACCTGGGCTTAAGGGAATATTATCGTGGAAGCGTACCCTTACAGACAGGCGAGATAGCAACAGACCTTGCCTATTATCTGAGGAATTCAGAGCAGATACCTGCCGCAGTATCTCTCGGTGTCTATGTAGAGACAGACAATTCTGTAAGGGCCTCGGGAGGTTTCATGATCCATGCCCTTCCTGATGTAACAGAAAAGGCAATCATATATCTCGAAGAGAGACTGAAGAAACTTCAGCCTGTGAGCTCAATGATCCTAAAAGGAATGACTCCTGAGGAGATTATAGAGGAGGCCTTAGGGATGCCCTTTGATATTATGGAGAGAAGAACTGTCAGTTATTACTGCCCCTGCACAAAGGAGAGGGTCATTGATGCAATAGTATCCCTCGGCAAAGAGGACATCAGGGAATTCATAAGAAAGGGCGAGCCCTTAGAGATTCAATGCCAGTTCTGTAAAAAGGCCTACACAGTTACTCAGGACGAATTAGAAGAGTTGTTGAAATCCTTCGGCTAATAGGATCCTTTCAATGTCCTTTCGATAGATGTGTCAACCTCTTGTTTGACAAGTGGTACAGATTCGATAGCAGGTATCCTCTTTTCGTAGATCCTGCGGTTATTCCTATATATAACACCAATTGGTATTTTCTCCCCAAACTCTAAAGACCTCTGAAAGGCCTGAGTCCTGTCAGTTGGATCATATCCAGGTTCAAGGTAGTAAACCCTCTTTTTGTACCACTCATAGGTGTTTATCTTATTAAAGGTTACGCAGGGCTGAAGTATATCGATAAGTGAAAAACCCTCATGTGTTACAGCCTCTTTAATCAGCCCCTTGAGATGCTCTGTATCACCTGCAAATCCCCTTGCCACGAAACTGCAATCAAGGGCAATGGCCATGGCGACAGGATTCAAGGGCTCTGAGATCACCCCGTTAACCTGAACCTTTGTAACCATTCCCTCGAGACTTGTTGGTGAGGCCTGCCCCTTTGTAAGACCATAGACCTGATTGTCATGGACAAAGAGTTTTATGTTCACATTCCTTCTGATAGCATGGATAAGATGATTGCCACCTTCGCCATAGCAGTCTCCATCACCTGCAACAGCAAAAACCATCATTTCGTGATTCGCAAGCCTTATACCTGTTGCAACAGGCAATGTCCTTCCATGAAGGCCATTAAAGGTATTGCATCTGAGATAATGGGGGAATTTCCCCGCCTGCCCAATGCCAGAGACGATAACAAACTGATGAGGCTCTATAGATAGTTCGACCATCGCCTCCTTAAAGGCCTTCAATATCCCAAAGTTTCCACAACCAGGACACCAGGCCGGTGTCTGACCCTTGTAATCTTCGAGAATAGGCATGTTTAATTATACAATAAAAAGTGTGATCGGTTCGACAAGCTCGATACACCGGTTCGATCCCGCCAGGGCGGGACCGCAGTCATTCTACTTCAGTTTTTTTGACCTTCAACCACGCCCTTGGATTGACATGATAAAACCATGATTGTAATATTTTGGTAAAAAGGAGGAGATTACCGAGAGATCGGGTTAATATTTACCATTGTAGAGGCAATCTAAATTTAATGAATACTAAGCTTAAGAGGCTCGAAAAGATAGCTGATCAGATCAGAAGATGCAAGGTATGCCAGAGGTGGGGAGAAGGAAAGGCTGTACCTGGAGAGGGGAATCCTGATGCAAAGATTGTCTTCATTGGTGAGGCACCGGGCAGAGAGGAGGCAAAGACAGGCCGGCCCTTCGTGGGAAGATCGGGAAGATTCCTGAGGCAGATGATCAGGTCAATAGGCCTTAGTGAGGATGAGGTTTTTATGACCAGCCCTGTTCAGTATATGCCTTTAAGAGGTACTCCAGCAAAGGAGAATATAATTCATGGTGTAAGTCATCTCGTTAAACAACTCAATGTTATAAATCCAAGGATTGTTGTTCTCCTCGGCAGAACAGCATGTTTCGCTTTACTCAATAAAACTGTAGAGGTTTCTGAAGAACATGGCAAGGCTATCAATAAAGACAGCAGGACTTATTTCATTACCTTCCATCCTGCCTATGCCATGAGATTTCCTCTTGCCAGAAAGGATTTTGAGGAAGACTTCAAAAGATTAAGAGAAATTATTCGGGGGTGATACGTTAAAAGGGGTCAAGTCTTGAATCTTGCATTACTCAATCAGATAAAGGCAAAAATCAAAAAACAAGACCTGACCCCCGAAGACTGTGTTACTGGCAAGTTGTAGAATCAGGTATCGTGCAATATTGTGGAAGCGGATAAATAGCATCTATTCCACTTATGTCACAGTCTGAGATCGGGACATCAGTGTCCCCAAAGATATCTGATGACTCCGCCGAAGCATACATAAGGTCATTAGGGTCATCGCTATGACCGAGACCAAGGGCATGTCCAAGTTCATGACGGGCAACATTCCTTGTGCCAGCATCGCTGAAACTCTCACCAAAGGCCTTACCACTGAGCTGAATAGATACACTTTTTAATACGCAACTGAAGGGGCTTACAGTCTTTGGAAGGGCATAGCCGAGGACAGAGCCACCACCGACCTTCATGTGGATAACTATATCAGCACTTTTTACACCGCTGACCAATACAAGCTGAGGAGCATTGTTGACTGTTGAGAGTGCATTATTCCAGTCATTAATGGCTGTTATCACATCATTTACAGCCTGCTGGGTTACTGCCTTAGCGGGTTTGATTAAAACAGTGACCTCTGACTTATTCCAGCCGATGCCTAAAAGGTCTAAACTAGAGGCAAATACTGTATGTGTGCTGAGGATCAACAGAGAGATCACAATAACAATAAGGAGAGATATTTTAAAGGCACTTTTCATCTCGCTCACCTCCTTTCGCCCTATAGAGCGGATTTATTCATATCCACGACTCTCTTAGATCCCCTCCTTTAATTAAATTTGTATCAGATAATTAAGCAATTGTCAAATTGACCATGCTATATAGAGTGGTATAATTTGAGAGACAGAACCTAAAAATTAATGAAAATAAGAAATTTTGAAATTTTCGGGTCCCTTTCTGGTATATTTTTAGGCACCTTTATGGACAGAGAAAAGGGATACATAAGGTTGATTTTGAGATAAACAAAGCTTTATACTGAGACATCTTGGATTAGAAGTACAAGCCTGTAAATCCTTTTCAAAAGACTGAAAGGAGATATTATTAAAGGTTTTATCGACCTTCATACCCACGGAGTGGGCAGTTATGATACGAGGACTTCCACGCCTGAGGATATCCTTAAGATTGCTGAGATTCATGGTAAAAATGGGGTATCTGCCATTGTGCCAACCATTTATTCTGATTCAATTGACAGGATGAGAGAAAATATGGAAGGGGTGAGAAAGGCTATGGAGATTCAAAGTAAGGAGGACATGAGGCAGAAGGCAGAAAACAGGGGCGATAAAACAAAAATTACGAAACCATCTAAAATCATAGGTCTTCACCTCGAAGGCCCTTTCCTTAATCCTTTAAGATCTGGCGCCCTCGATAAGGGTTCATTTCTTAGACCCAATCTCGCATCTTTGAAAAAACTCATTGACGGTTACGAGGAGATCATTAAGATAATCACTGTTGCTCCTGAACTCCCTGGAGCACTGAAGATTATCGAAAGATGTCGAGAAATTGGATTCAAGGTCAACATGGGACATTCCGATGCCACTTATAAAGAGGCCATTGAAGGTAAGAGAGCAGGAGCTACAGGTATTACCCATCTATTCAATGCCATGAGGCCCTTTCATCATCGTGACCCCGGAATTGCTGGCCTTGCCCTGATAGACGACGACCTCTATATCGAGGTGATAGCTGATGGAATTCATTTATCACAGGAGGTTCTGAAACTCGTATTCAATATAAAGAGGTCCGATAGGATTATAGTTGTCTCTGATTCTATTAAAGGTGCTGGTAATAAAAGAAAGCCATTATATAAAAAAGGGGTATTGATCGGAAGCACGATGGTCATTTCGGAGGCAGCTAATATGCTGAGACAGATCGGCCTTTCGGAATCCATAATCCGAAAGGCCCTTATTGAGAATCCGAAGAGATACCTCCGATGAATCGATAAAACATGATGTTAGGTTACCTTATTTAGCAATTACTTTTTCCCGCCTATGATGTCATTCACCCATGAAAATGCAGCTGCCGCAGCAGGAAAGCCAACGGTGCTTATCATCAGGGCTATCACGTGATATATCTCTTCCTTTGTTGCGCCTGCATCGATGGCCCTCCTCGTATGGGAATGGACACCCCCTTCTGACTTTGCCGCAATTGAGGCACCCAATTGGATAAGGTGACAGGTCTTCTCATCGATGGGTCCTGATGACCTTGCGATCTTTCCCACTTCCTCATGGGCCTTAATCAGTTCAGGAAATTTCCTTGAGAGTTTCTGGTAGTTCTTTGGATACACTGGCATAATAACACCTCCTTAGTAGTGCTTCTTCAGTTCAAAGAGCACCTGTTTTGCTACACTTTTTAATGTCTCAAACACGCCTTTGCCTGTTAGGGCAACTGCCTCAAAATAGGGAACCCCGTTAGGATTAAGTAATGAATTCATCTCCATAAGTGGTGCCACATTTGGCAGGTCCCTCTTATTATACTGAATTGTAAATGGCAACCTGTCGAGATCATAACCCTGCTCGCTTAGATTTATCCTGAGGTCTTCAAGGCTCTCGATGTTAGCCTCCATTCTCTCAAGCTGTGAGTCAGCAACAAAGACAACACCATCGACACCCTTAAGAATCAACTTCCTGCTTGCTGCATAAAAGACCTGCCCTGGAACTGTGTAAAGGTGGAATCTTATCCTGAAACCCTTTATATCACCAAGGGCTAATGGAAGGAAATCAAAAAACAGAGTTCTTTCTGTTTCCGTGGCAAGGGATATGAGCTTGCCCTTCTGTTCAGGGTTTGTCTTCTTATAGATATATTGGAGATTAGTGGTCTTCCCAGACAAACCAGGGCCATAATATACTATCTTGCAGTTTATTTCACGAGAGGAATAGTTTATAAGAGACACCTGGACCTGTCCCTACCTGAAAAGATTATCGATATCTTCATCGCTTATCTCTGCAAAGGGCGATTCCTCAAACTTGCCCTCAGTTCTGTCCTTTTCAGCCTTCTTTGCAATCTCCTCAAAAAGCCTCGAAAGGGCCTCTGATGACTTTTTAACCCTTAATCTAACAAGGCCAAGTGAAGACCTCTGATCAAAGATCACGACAAGGATAACCCTCTGCCCCACAAGGGAAATATGTATATTATCCTTATCACCCTCATGAAAGAGAACAGTAAATTCCTTTTCGCCAAGGAGTCGGGCTATGCCCCCTGTAGCCGCAATGTTTCCTGCTGTCAATGAGGCAAGGGCTGTTGTATCAATATTATGGGCCTCTCCAGCAGAAGCTATCAATTGGCCATTTTTATCAACAAGGAATATTACCTTCGCATTTGCCTGTTGATATAGTTTCTGGAGTTCCTCCTCTATCTTCTTGAACTCCTCCTCATACATCACAAGGTCAAAATCAGCCATAACACCTCAAAGATACCACATATTTCCGATTATATCAACCTCTGATAGCCTCTTTCTTCAGCCTCTCCCACTCCTTATCAACCTCTTCCTGGAAAAGTTTCAGGAGCCATTCATTCCCAGGTGCAAACATATGCTTGAATCTTCCCTGGGGCCTGAGAAACTCCTCTACAGGTTTCTTCTCCTTTGGCTCATAGTTTATCTTTGTAACACCGTTTTCTATCTCATATAAAGGCCAGTAACAGGTATCAGCGGCAAGCCTTGATAAGAGTATAGCGTCATCTGTTCTTGATCTCCAGCCCCTGTTACAGGGAGAAAGGACATTAATGAACTTTGGCCCCTTTATCTCAAAGGCCTTTTTGAATTTTGTTATCGCATCCCTCCAGTGGGCAGGTGTAGTCTGAGCAACATAGGGTATCCCGTGTGCTGCCATTATCCTCGTGAGGTTTTTTCTTGGTTGCAGTTTACCCTGGATTACCTCACCTACAGGAGAAGTAGTAGTATCAGCGCCTATCGGGGTTGCACTCGACCTCTGGATGCCTGTATTCATATAGGCACCATTGTCATAACAGACATAGAGCATATCATGACCTCTCTCCATCGCACCTGAAAGACTCTGAAATCCTATGTCATAGGTGCCACCATCACCACCAATGGCAATGAACTTTATCTCCTTATCGATCTTTCCCTTCTTCTTCAATGCCCTGTACATGGTCTCTGCGCCTGATATGGTTGCGGCAGCATTCTCAAAGGCATTATGTATCCAGGGCACCTTCCATGCAGTATATAAGGAGATGCATGATGCAACCTCGAGACATCCTGTCGCATTTGCCACAACAACAGGATAATCAGAGGCAAGAAGAAGTTGTTTTATAATTATTGGTGTGCCACAGCCTGAACACATCCTGTGGCCATGATTGAAAAGGATCTCTTTCTTTGAAAGCTCCTTGAGACTTAAGGTTGCCATAACATTTACCTCTCTTTAAATTTCTTAAATTTTTATTCTCTTACAGCAAGGTATTCTTTGTAGGACTTTACCTTACCTGTCTTTAATATTTCAACAAGTTCATTCAGGACTGTCTCTGCATGTTCAGGGAGAAAATCCCTACCACCCAGACCATATATCTTGTTTATGAGGATAGGCCTTGAGCCATTCATCATTAAGGCAGAGGCTATCTCCATATGGAGAGGTCCGAAACCGCCAAAGGAATCAGCCCTGTCCATAACGCATACTGCCTTTGCGCTCTTCAGTGCCTCTGCAACCTCTTTATAAGGGAAGGGTCTAAACAGTCTCGGTTTAAGAAGTCCTGCCTTAATCCCACGATCCCTGAATTCATCTATTACATCCTTGGCAGTGCCTGCTGCTGAATTGAGTATCACGAGGGCCACCTCTGCATCATCAAGTCTATACGATTCAAAGAGACCATATTTCCTGCCCGATATCTTTTCAAAATCATCAGCCACATCGAGGACGACCTTGCTCACCTTTGTCATAACCTCATGCTGTGCCCTTTTGTATTCCATGTACAGGTCAGGAAGTATCAGTGGTCCATAGCTTACAGGATGTTCAACATCGAGGAGGGGGTAAAGCTGTCTGTATTCTCCGACGAAATTCCTGACTAAATCATCGTCAAGATACTCTATTCTCTCAATGGAGTGACTTATTATGAAGCCGTCCATACAGACCATTACAGGCAGTCTTATGTCCATATGTTCGGCTATCCTGAAGGCCTGTATTGTATTATCATAGGCCTCCTGGGCATTCTCTGAATAGAGTTGGATCCAGCCCGAGTCCCTTGCGCCCATA
>JBKBUA010000049.1:2485-5243 GCA_046290845.1 Thermodesulfovibrionales bacterium | reverse complement strand
TGCTGTCGGAGTGATCACCATGTATGTTTAACGGAGCAGAAAGAGCCCTGTTCACAACAGGCATAACTATCGGGAGTCTTGTGCCTGCTGCAATGAATAGGATCTCCCACATAAGGGCAAGACCCTGGGATGATGTGGCTGTAATAACCCTTCCTCCTGCTGCAGAGGCACCAACACAGGCACTCATTGCGCTATGCTCGCTCTCAACAAGAATGAGTTCTGTATCAACCTTCCCGTTTGCCACAAAACTCGAAAACCTCTGCATTATATCTGTCTGAGGCGTTATAGGATAGGCTGCGCAGACATCAGGATTAACCTGTCTGAGGGCATTTGCAACCGCCTCATTACCTGTAACAGCAACTACCTTGCTCATTATTTACCCTCCTCAACCATTATTATAGCCTTTTTCCCTTTCTTCCCGGGACATTCCATCGCGCATATTCCGCACCCTTTACAGAAGTCGTAATCGAACTCTTCCCTCTTACCATCCTTAACCTTTATCGCCATATCGGGACAGTACATCCAGCAAAATAAACACTGTATACAATTCTCAGGCAGCCAGACAGGCCTGAAGGACCTCCATGAACCTGTCTTGAATTTCTCGGAACTACCTGGCTCTGTTACAACTCCACCTGGTGGTAAATCCTTCCATCCCTTCATCCTTCTCTTACCTCCTCATAGCCCCTTTTTGTGGCCTCTAAATTACCATCTATTATCTTCTGGGAGAACTTCTTTCCAAAGCTTTTCCTGACATCCTCAAGTAGTGCATCGAGGCTGACAAGTCCTGTAACCTTGCAAACAGCACCGAGCATTGGCGAATTCGGCATGGCCCTTCCGAAACATTCAATAGCTATCTTTGTGGCATCCAGAGTATAGACCTTCTGGGTTGGCAGGAGTTTCAGCTTCTCCCTTATCTCAGAGGGTTCCTTCGAGGTATTAACTATGAAGATGCTGTCTTCCCTGGCGCCCTCTGTTACATTAACACCATCGAGCAATGTTGCATCAGCTATAGCTATGACCTGCGGATGAAGAACAGGACAGTGCATTCTCAGTTCCTTTGAACTCACTCTATTATATGCCCTGAGCGGGGCCCCTGAACGTTCAGGTCCATATTCAGGAAAGGCCTGAACATACCTTCCACCAGAAAGGCAGGCATCAGCAAGCACCTTTGCTGCTGTAACGGTTCCCTGACCTCCCCTGCCATGCCATCTTATCTCGATCGTCTCAGCCATAATTATCCTCCGATTTAGATTGGTTTATCATTTTAGCCAATTAATTCTTTAATTTTCAACAGGATTTTTAGTTATAATATTATAACCTTTTTAAATCAGATAAGTATTTATGAGGATAGAGAGAGAAGAGGCAATAAGGATATTCAAGAATGCTGACCTTCTTGAGATTGGTGAAGAGGCTGACAATATAAGAAAGACCTTTCACCCCGAGGGGATCGTTACCTTTATTGTTGACAGAAATATAAATTATACAAACATATGCATAAACAGATGCAGATTCTGTGCCTTTTATAGAGACCCTGAAAGTCCTGATGCCTATCTTCTGACAAAGGATGAGATATTCAGAAAGATAGAAGAGACCATCTCCCTTGGCGGCACACAGATATTACTTCAGGGCGGTATAAATCCGGAACTCGGTATAAGTTATTATGTTGACCTCCTTAAGTCCATAAAGGATAGATTTTCAATAAATATTCATGGCTTCTCACCGCCAGAGATAGCATATCTCTCAGAGAAGCATAAACTCACAATAAGGGAGACGCTCCTCGTCCTGAAGGAGGCAGGGCTCGATTCCTTACCAGGAGGTGGTGCCGAGATACTCTCGGACAGGGTGAGGGAGGTGTTAAGCCCTAAAAAGATAAGGTCTTCGGAGTGGTTAAGGGTAATGGAAGAGGCACACAGGATAGGGATGAAGACAACGGCAACAATGATGTTTGGAAGTGTCGAGGAACCAGAAGATATAATAGAGCATCTCGATGCAATAAGGAGACTCCAGGACAGGACAGGGGGCTTCACAGCCTTTATCCCCTGGTCCTTCCAGCCTGGTAATACTGAACTCGGTTCACGGTTTACGGCTCACGGACGGTTTTATGGTGCAACTGCTGTTGATTATTTACGAGTGCTTGCCTTTTCAAGAATATATCTTGACAACGTAAGAAACATCCAGGCATCATGGGTAACGCAGGGATTGAAACTTGCCCAGGTTGCCCTGAGATTCGGGGCAAATGATTTCGGCTCGACAATGATTGAGGAGAATGTTGTCAGGGCAGCAGGCGTGAGTTACAGGGTTACAAAGGATGACATAATAAAGGCTATTAAAAAGGCAGGTTTTAGGCCTGCCCAGAGGGATACATACTATAATATCTTAAGATTTTTCGATCAGGAGGAGTGATGGAAACATTATACGATGTGATAATAATAGGGGGTGGCCCTGCTGGTCTCAGTGCTGCCCAATACGCAGCTCGTTCGAATCTAAAGACAATAGTGATTGATAAGTCACGGTCAGCCGGTGCCCTGGCCTTTGCAAGCAGGATTGAAAACTACCCTGGATTGCCTGAGCCGGTAACGGGTAAGGAACTCCTCGATATATTCAGGGATCAGGCTATTAGATTTGGTGCTGAATATGTAGAGGCACAGGTTGTTGGAGTTAAGCTTGAAGGAGAAGCAAAAGAGGTTTATACAATGGAGGCCGTCTATAAGGGAAGAACCGTTATCATCGCTACCGGTGCAATGGGGAGAAAGCCAAC
>JBKBUA010000049.1:1258-2385 GCA_046290845.1 Thermodesulfovibrionales bacterium | reverse complement strand
ATCTCACCATCAAAGAATCTTAAGGTAGAAGATGACCATCCTGTATTGAAAAAGGAAAATCTAAAGATTCTGAAGGGTTATTCTGTTACTGAAATAGAGGGTAATGAGGTTGTGGAGAGGATAAGGATGACGGACCTCGACCGCCGAGAAAGTGCCCTCGATCTTTCAGGCGTCTTTGTATATCTCCATGGTAGTAAGCCTGTAGTTGATTTCCTCGGTGAGACGGTCGAATTGAGCGAAGAGGAATGTGTTGTAACAAACAGGATGATGGAGACATCCATTTCGGGTGTCTTTGCAGCAGGTGATGTGACATGCACAGAGGTGAGGCAGGTCGTGATAGCTGCTGCAAACGGTTGCGTTGCAGCCCTTTCAGCGGACAAATACATACATCATCGTAAAAGGAGAAAATATGACTGGGCAAAATAAGAGACTTACTGCCCTTTTTGGTCTCTTATCCTTTATAATGATCTTTCTAACATCCTGTGCACCGCCAGAGGTTAAGCCCCCTACCAGACCTGCAAAAATAGCCGTCGTCCTTGGAGCAGGTGCATCGAAGGGGTTTGCCCATATTGGTGTTTTAAAGATATTTGAGGCAAATAAGATACCTGTTCACATGATAGTCGGCACAAGCGCTGGCAGTTTTGTTGGTAGTCTCTATGCCTATGGTTACAATGCCTTCCAGTTACAAAAGATGTCACTGACGATTGATAAGGGTGATATTGTAGACCTGACTATACCTGACAATGGCTTCATTAAGGGAGAAAAACTTGAGGCATATATCAACAGGATGATCAACAATACAACCATTGAGAAAATGAGGATACCCTTCTATGCCGTTGCCACTGATTTGCTGAATGGCCAGGAGGTCATCTTTGGAAAGGGAAATACAGGCACTGCGGTCAGGGCCAGCTGTTCAATCCCTGGTGTCTTCAGACCTGTCAGCATTGGAGGACGCCTCTATGCGGATGGAGGCATAGTAAGCCCTGTGGCGGTTGATGCGGCAAGGAAGATGGGTGCTGATGTCGTTATAGCTGTGGATATATCCTCTGATATTGACAACAGCCAGCCACAGAATACGCTCGAGACTATACTTAAGGCTATCAGCATAATGTACTCTAAGGTGGCAG
>JBKBUA010000049.1:0-1250 GCA_046290845.1 Thermodesulfovibrionales bacterium | reverse complement strand
GATATTGACAACAGCCAGCCACAGAATACGCTCGAGACTATACTTAAGGCTATCAGCATAATGTACTCTAAGGTGGCAGGTCAACAGCTTTCTCATGCGGATGTAGTTGTAAAACCAAAGGTAAGCTTTATAGGATCAGCGGATTTTGACAAGAGGCATGAGGCGATCATAGAGGGAGAAAAGGCAGCCTTAGAGCAACTGCCGAGGATTAAGGAGATAGTGGAGAGGCTCAGGCAAGAGGGGAGGCTTTGAGGTGGATTATGAAATCCTATCGTAAAGAGCTTTGGTTTAATGTCCCTACAAGGCGTGCCTTTATTAATATCACACCTCAGGTTGAGGAGTGTCTGAGGGAGAGTGGTATAAGGGAAGGTTTATGCCTCGTGAATGCCATGCATATTACAGCCTCTGTCTTTATAAATGATGATGAATCAGGGCTTCACCAAGACTTCGAGAGATGGCTTGAAAAACTGGCACCCCATGAACCAATCAGGCAGTATCGCCACAATGACACAGGAGAGGACAATGCTGATGCACACCTAAAGAGGCAGGTCATGGGAAGGGAGGTGGTTGTTGCTGTTACTGATGGGAGGCTCGACTTTGGTCCATGGGAACAGATCTTTTATGGTGAATTTGATGGAAGAAGAAGAAAGAGGGTTCTTGTCAAGATCATTGGTGAGTAAGCCACCTTCCGAGAAGGTAGATCGCCCCTTCCTTGTCGAGAGGTTGGTTGCTTGAGCCACACTGTGGGTCCTGAACGCAGAAAGGGCATCCTTCTTCACAGGGACATTCCTTAATGATCGTGAGGGCTGTCCTGAACCAATCCTCTATAACATCAAAGGCCCTCTTTGTCAAACCAACACCTCCTTCATAGCCGTCGTAGATGAAGATCACGGGCTTTCTAAAGGCTGGATATAAGGGATAACTCAGACCACCAATATCACCCTTATCACATAGGGCATAAAGAGGCATACAGGCAATCGTTACATGTTCTACTGCATGGAGCGTTCCGGCAAGGTCAAACCCTGATCCCTCAATAGAGGATGCCATAGCCTTTTCAACCTCAATCCATAGCCCTTCTGTATCAAAGATGTATTCAGGCATTGTTAGTTCATGCCTCGATAGCCTTGTTCTGTCAAAGATATTCCTCCTCTCATATCCTACGACCCGCTGCGTCATCCTTATCTCTCCCCACCTCACAGTGAACCTCTCGAGTCTCTTAATCTCCTTTTCCCTTATTATCTCTGTATCCT
>JBKBUA010000048.1:0-13690 GCA_046290845.1 Thermodesulfovibrionales bacterium | reverse complement strand
ATAGGTCTTTTCATATCCACCATATCAAGAACCCAGCAGCAGGCAATGATGGCAACTTTCCTTTTTTATATTCCTGCTGTCTTGCTATCAGGTTTTATGTTCCCCATAGAGAATATGCCGGAGATAATCCAGTATGGAACTTACATAAATCCCCTCAGATACTTTCTCGTGATAATAAGGGGCATATTTTTAAAAGGCAATGGCATTGCTATTCTATGGCCGCAGATGTTATCGCTGCTTTTGCTTGGTATAATTGTTATGACCCTAAGCTCACTCAGGTTTAGAAAGAGGATCGGGTAGAATATATCTATCAATAAAAACCAACCGCTATTCGCAGCGGTAGTGTCTATCTTCCCAAACAAGCAGCAATCTCTCCTTTGTATAAGGCATCCATTTAGTGAAACGGCCGTTTGCCGGGCCGAATATGCCCAGCAGTATGCGAAGCAGAACAAAAAAGCATAGACCCGTATAAAATTGATGATTCTGAGAAATATGCAAAATGTGGATACCGCTGGTCAGCCTTTGCCTTTGCAGAAAAAAACAAGATGCGGCATAAGTTATGAACGAACATTTATGCGTTCTGCTTTTGAATCGGTACGATACATCGCGTACGTATTGACAAAAATCTTTCTCTTTTATAATATAGTTTCTATAGAAATAGAAATATTCTTTTTTCAAAGAAAGGAGGTGGAACAAATTTTATTTGAAGATTGGCATTAGCTCTATTAATAATTATGACAAAGTCTTCCTATATTAAATCCCCTTCTATTAAATATTATTAATAAGAGTTTAATATCAATATCAATCCTTAAAGAATAAAAAATTCAGGAGGTTCAAGAGATGAAAGCATTAAAACTTTTAACTATTCTTTTGTTTATATTATTTTTCTTCTTTCTTTCCTCTTCTTTAAAAGCTGGACCAACTGGAGCAAAAGCAATATTTGATAGCGGTGAGGGTCCTTCTAAGGTTTCTTCTATAACACAAAAACCAACATCCACTGAACCAATTGTGGCTAAAGAAAAATATGTGGGAATAGCTTATCAGATAATGCTTCTTTCTCCTGATGGTAGTTTCAGGCCTGTATCCAAAGCAAGAACTTTCAAATCAGGAGAGAGAGTTAAATTAATAGTAAGAACAAACAGATCCGGATATCTAACAATAATGAATATTGGACCAACAGGAAATACGAATATTCTTTTTGATGAATATGTTGAAGCTTTTACCTTTGCAGAAATACCCAAAAATACTAATTTAGTTTTTGCTGGACCTGCTGGCACAGAGAAATTACTTATAATGCTTTCTGATTCTCCTAATCCTATGACCAACAAACAGCAAACAATAGTGGAATCAACTACTCCATCAACTAGTCCTGATGGAGGACAGTTAGTAGCTTCTCTTGAAAGTGCAAAAAGCATTAAAGGTTCAAAAGATATTGTTGCAGAAGATAGTATGAAATCATCTTATGCTATCATATCTGCTCAAAATGGATATAAACCTGTTAAATTTGGAATGAAAGATATAGTTTTAGAATCTTCTGCCGGTGTTAATTATGGAGTTATTCCAGTTTCAACAGTTGCTAATGGAGGTATTCTAACATTACAGATTAATTTAAAACATAGATAAAGGAGCTGCTATGAGAAGAAACAAATTTATTAAGATTACTGCTATAGTTATTCTTTCTATTTTTGTATTAGCTTCATGCGGACTTCCTCCACCTGGAACCGCTCTTACTCCTGAAGAAAGAGAAGCAGCAAAAAATAACTGCATAGCACAATATACCATCGGAGGAGCCATTATAGGCGGGATAGCTGGTGCTTTAATTGGTGGAGGTAAAAGAGCAGGTGTAGGTACAGCAATTGGAGCTGCAGGTGGAGGTATGCTTGGGTATCTAATTGCTTACGGTAAATGTGTTGCTTATTTTTCCGATTTACAAACATTTCCTATGGCAGGGTATCAGGATACAATGAAGAATGAGAGATACTCACCTGAGCAGGGTGAGGTTGTAAAGATAAAAGAGTTTTCAAGTAATCCTCAAGAAGTGAATCTTGGTAACAAAGTGCAACTTAAAGGTTCATACTATATAATGGCACCGAAGGATATCAAAGAGGTAAAGGTTAAAGAAACCAGAACACTCTACTATTTTAACTCTTCAAAAAAAGAATGGGTTGAGTTAGGACCTGCTGAAAATGAGGTAACAGCTTCTCTTGGTACACGCAAAGCAGATGGGACAATAGATATAGCAAAAGATCTTCCAGAAGGCAGATACCGTGTAGATTTTAAGGTATCAGCACTTGGTAAAGAAGATGTAGCATCAACAGAGTATTTAGTAAAGAAAGCAACTGCAATGGAGAGATTGATAAAAACAGTTGCTGTAAAAATTGGCGTAATGGCAGGTGATTAATTATGAATCTTAAAAAATTAATCTTCCTGAATCTAATTATTTTCTTATTTATATTTGCTAATTTTTCCTCCTATGCAGATACAATTCTAAATGAGTCGCATATTGAGTATATTAATAATCTCTTCAAAAACAACGGTATTTCTAACGGTTATGTTGAACTTGACCAGTATGGAAGATTAAAACTAAAAGGTTCATATGAAGATGAAGCAGAGGTTGACAAAGCTTTTTCAATAGCTCAATCAGTGGTTGGAATAAAATGGGTTTCTCCTGTTACTCCTGAAAACATTAAAGTTAAGGAGTGGGAAAAGCAACTTTCAAAAATCATACAGAGAGCAAAGATAATAGACACCATTTCCAAAAAAGACGGCTCTCCCCCAGGTCCGATTAGAAACAGATATGCAGTTGTTGCTGGAATTGGACAGTTCAAGTATGGAATTGAAACTCTCCATTATGCTGTAAGAGATGCAATGAATTTTTATAATTTTCTTACTGACTTAAGAAGAGGTGGCTTTAAAAAAGAAGAAGTTCTTTTTCTTACTGACCAGAATGCTACAAGGGCAAATATAATGAATGCTCTAAATAAAATTAAATCTCTTGCCCAAGAAGATGACTTAGTTGTGCTTTATATAAGTAGTCATGGAACTCCTCCAGACAAATTTGGGGGAGTGCATATAGTCACTTATGACACTGAAGTTAAACCTAGAGAAAAAGTATGGCATACAAGTCTTCATGAAGGAGTTCTGAAAGAGTTTCTGGACCAGCTGAGAGCAAAGAGAGTGGTATTTATATTGGATACTTGTTACAGCAATGGTGCTTATTCAGGCATTACAGGATTTCTACCACCAGGAGGAAAATCTCTTGGCGTTGAAAAAGAAGAGGCTTATGGAGTATCAAAAGATTATGCAAAGAGATTAATTGGAGCTAAAGATATTGTAATAGATGATACTCCTAAACCTAAAATAGCAAAAGAAAAATCATCTAATTTTGGAGATGATGCCTGGGGAACTGTTATGATGAGTGCAAGCGGACCAAATGAAAAATCCTGGGAATCAGATCAGTTAAAACAAAGTATATTTACTTACTATTTCCTTGAAGGACTTAATCAATCAAAAGGTTCTGTAAAAGAAGCATTCTTTTATGCCAAGCCCAGAGTCAAAGATAGAGTTAAAAGAGAAAAAGGCTCAGATATTGACCAGACGCCTCAAGTATATGTAACGAATGAGAGATGGGATATAAAAATAATAAAGTAAAGGGAGGGAAATAATGACTAAAAAATTATTCGTTTTTATATCAATTCTCATATTGGTTTTTTCAATTACAGCATGTGAAAAAAAACAGGAAACTCTACCACCTCAACCTCAGTCAGCACCTCAACATGTTCCACCTCCTGAATCACAACCACCTCAAACTGCAGAAACTCAACAACAAGAACAAACAACTCAACCACCTGCACAACTTGGTAAAGGTTCAACAACGCCTACTGCTCAGGCAACAATTCCAACAGAAGCAAAGCTAAATATGCAACAAGGTATAAACTACATGAGAAGCAAAGATTATGATAACGCAATAAAAGAGTTTACCCTTGCAATTGAGAAATATCCTCAGTATGATGTTGCCTACTCAAATAGGGCTGTTGCATATATGCATCAAGGCAAATTCAACAAAGCATTAGATGACCTAAAGAAAGCCGAAGAGATTAATCCCAATAATCCAACTGTTCATTATAACTTTGTTGCACTTTATTCTATGCAAAAGCAAATTGACAGAGCCCTTGATTCTCTTGATAGAGCATTGGAATTAGGATTTAATAATTATGATGCTTTAAGAAATGATCCCGACCTTAATAATGTTAGAAGACATCCTGAATTTCGTAAAATTTGTGAAAAATATAAGATTTTTATAACAAAATAACCTTAAAGGAGGACGGGAGGACAAAAGAAAGTCCTCCCTTGTCTTTATTGTTTAATTATCAGATATTGAAGCTCATATCATTAATTGTTCTCTTTTTCTTCAGTGTTATAAATATCTCCTGTGCTGTAAATCCTGTTACAGGCAAACAACAATTTATGCTCTATTCTGAAGAGGGGGAGCTTAATCTTGGAAAAACCTATTTCCCAAGTGCTATATGGGGCTCAGAAGGCGGAGGAGGAGAGTATAAGGATGAAAGACTTAGAACATATCTTGACAGCATAGTTCAGAGAATTCATAAAGCATCAGAATGATGAGAATGATGGGGGGGTCAGGTCTTGAAATATAGTTTATAATGCTGATATAACTAATCCAAAGGGCGAATATCCATGGGCAGTATATCATGTAACATTTGGATGCATGGAGCTGCTATCTTAGCACAGCGGTCATTCCCTATTTTGCCGATAGAAGGTCGTCATTGCGAGCAAGGCGAAGCAATCTCGTCTTTTATCAAAAGATTGCCACGCACCCTTTGGGTGTACGCAATTATCGATAGAATAAAGGTTTTCAGGTGCTATAAGCAATCTAAGGGCATTAAGGGTGATTGAACCTAAAAAACTGATATTTCAAGACCTGACCCCACTCTTCTCTCAATTCTTTTGTCAATTATTTTGCAAATATCAATGCTAATTGGTATATAATTAACAAGCCCGTTAGGTGCTATCTAATACATAATGTTCTTATTAAGAAAGGATTATTGAATGTTGCTAACGATCTTATTCTCTATATTATTTTCGTTGATCTTACCAAGTCATTTGTATGCCCAAGCTGATTTAAAGGTCCTTGAGCGAGAGTATTACGAGCTGGACTACAGGATCAGGGAGTGGGATAGGATCAGACAACAAAGCGGGAAGGTTGTAATCCCAGAGAATTTTGAAAATGACCTTGCCCGATGGAATCAACTCTCTGCCCAGCTTGCAGTGGCAAGGGCAAAACAGTCTGCTGATGTAGGGGCAGAAGAAAATACAAAGAATGTGCTTGTGGAATTAATTAAACACGACAAGACAACGAAATATGCCCTTGATGCCATTGACAAGACCATTGAGACCCTCAAGGCTGAGCAGGAGTTTTACAAAAACTGGGAGCGTGAGGCATCCCTTGACACAGGCATTGCCTCTACCCTATACGGACAGGACAGGGAGAGATTTCAGCATCTAAAGGATGAGGCAGTACGGCGTCAGAGGGAGTTAAGGGAGCAGATAGAGTCCTTAGAGCAAAAACAGAACCATCTAAATAACTTCAAGTCCTCAGTTAAAGGCATCCTGTCAGCAAAAGAGATTTATGGGGCCTATGAGGAAGGAGACTTTTTCTCTGCCGCTGAGAAGACCATAGATATGGGGTCAGACATAGCCGAGAAGGTCTATGACAAAAAGACCTTTGAAGAGGTATCAGGTAGGCTTGAGAGTGCTAAGGGTTTTTTAGATGTGGGCAATAAGATATATCAGGGCAACTATCTTGATGCCTCCATTACTGCTGGTAAAACTATTGATAGTCTTTTGGCTGATTATCAGAAGGAGTACGACAGGGAAAACAAGACCCTTCAACTCTTTATGGAGTCAGACTTCGTTGACAAATCCCTTAAAGACAAGGCCCTTCAGGTCATAGACATATCTAATGAGAGGAAGTCTAAGATTGAGCATCTAGTGGATTTTAAGAAAAAGGTTAAGTATGTCAATGAGAGGCTTGGTAAGTTTAAAAAATACTATGGATATTACAAGATACTCACAGGACAGATTACAGAGTATGAGAGGATTGCCTCTATGCCAGGCAGGTCAGAGAATACTGCAAGGCTGATTTTTGGCATGTCGAAGCTGGGTGATGCCTTTAACATGATTGCCGATGCAATGCCACCTGGATTGAGAGAGACCCTTGGAGAGTTCCTCTCTTTTTATGCAGAGGCCCTAAAACTTGGAGAGAGTATAGACAAAATAGCAAGAGAGTGGTTTGAAAAGAGAGAGGCCTGCTTGAATATATATGGTCAGAACATACACAATTCCTATGCCCTAAAGGTGATTGAGGAGAGATGGGGGCGAGATGACCTTTGTATAAGACCAGCCCCTGAATTTAAGCAGTCGGGGCTTGCCATGTATTTTGATGACAATATTGGCAAGACCCACCATCCCATAAGATACTTTTTCATGCCTAATCTATCTTCAGAGCCAATTGGTTTAACTCAGGAGCAGTACAGCAAGATTGTAAAAATTGCCTCTGACTACAGCGCCTATGCCTCTTTTGTGGCATCTTCATACAGGCTCACAAACGAGGACCTCAGGGATATTATAACTGCAATTCAGACAGACAGGGATTCCTTTACTATCAATGACGGCTATTTCAGGGATACTACCTTTAAGATTAGCCAGCTATCAAAGGATGTGCAGGCACTTTTTCACATCAAGGCATCCCTTGGGGATGAACTTACTGTGAGCAATCACAGAAGTATGATTGACTACTGGTATAGGTTTATTGATTCAACGGAATTCACAGAGAGGCTCTGCGGGTTTAATCTCTATGCCAACAATAACATCATACACAGGATGTTTGTGAATTATCTAAAGAATCGTGATGCCTTTGAGGATTTCATAGTGCGGCAAAAGCTTACCAATCCTGCCTCTCACTGTAAGATTGAGGTGAGCATAAGTGGCGATCAAGAGACTGTTGTAAATAAACCTGCCTCTGCTGAGGCAACGGTCAAGAATGCCCGTGATGCCCTCAGGTACGAATGGCTTAACGAGGCAGATAATTCAGTCCTCTCATCGTCGAATACTGTAAAGGTAATGGCAGCTCAAGAGGGGACATACCGATTAAGATTCAACCTCTATGTAAAATCTCATAAATCAGAGATAAGGCTTTTCTCATTGCCCTATCAGGTAATTGTGAAGCCAGACCCAGATACAAAAGAATGTTCATATCAGTACTCACAGTGGGACCAGTGCAGTGCTGAAACAAGGACTCAGACAAGGACTGTGATATCGAGGTCTCCTGAAAGATGCATTGAAAAGACACCCCCTGTGCTTGAGCGACCTTGTGTTCCCCCTACAAAGGAACCTGAATCATGCGCCTATCAATACTCACAGTGGAGTGCCTGCGATAGTAATACAAAGAAGCAGACGAGGTCAGTAATAACTAAAAAGCCTGCGGGTTGTGTGGAAAAAGAAATTCCTATATTAGAACGATCCTGTACTCCTGATATTGAACAAACCAATTGGAAATTTTCGGGTTCAATCCCGAGTAACTGGGCAGTGACTTACAATGATAGAGGGATTGTCATGAAGCGACAGGAGGCAAAGATCAAGGGCCCCTGTGGGCAATCTTCTGTAAATGCAGAACTCTGGGTTGAATTTCCAGCTTCAACCAATAGTAGTAAACTTAAATCTCCAGAAGATTGTCTAACAAAGGCAGAGAATGACTTCAAGGCTCGTAGAGCTGGTGAGATCCCAAACGACATGGCTGTCGGTCTGTTTATGGTAGGAGGCATCGAGGGGGCAAAAGGTTTCTCCTTAGGAGATTTCAAAGGTGCCATAGCTGACTTTGCCCTTTGGATGCGACGAGGATCTGGTAGCCCTTGGTCTGGTTATACTGGTTCATACTTTGGCTCAAGTGGGAAAGGGTGTGCTGTCAAAGATAACTTGATAGTTAATTACAAGTACACGGTTTCTGGAGGAGGCTGCTGGGATAACAGCGACAGGGCTTATTTAGTCACTCAAGGGGTTTCTGCTCAGGCTGAGGCTCGGGCAATACTGTCAAGCCTTCAAGTTGGTCCTGATGGTGTGATTACTCAAAAGCCTTACGAAGGTCCTAAGTATGATGGGTCCGACCTTCCAAAGGTTACTCTTTCACCTTCTAAGATTGACAAGCTCAGGGTAGGCGACACTGTAAGGGTTACTGCTGAAGTGCATAATGCAAAGCCTGAAGATAGCCCCTTCACTTACAATTGGAACGGTACCTTTGATGAGAAACCTGAGGATGTAAAAAAGAAGGCCACGGTTACAATCAAGCCCTTAAAACCAGGCAAGTATGACCTATCCGTGTCCATTGATGGAAGTCGTTTCAATATGGGTTCGGCATCATTGCAATATGAAGTGGTTGATTTGAAGGTCAAGATTTCAAGGGTCCCTTCGGATAAAAAACCAGTTATCTTAGGGGTAAAGACTGGCTTTAATGCAACTATCACTGAAGATGGCAAGCCTGCCAGCGGGCCTTTTATCTATCGTTGGCAACCCCTTACAGAGGTTGTTTTTGACAAACTTGATTCTGAAACTCCTAATGTAAATGCCCTATTTAAAAAAACAGGGAGACAGAAGGTATGGGTTGATGTGCTGGAGCGAAAGGGTGGTAGAGAGGTTTCAATCGCAGAGTCTGAACAACTGGAGGTAGAAGTAATCAACCCTCAGTTAAATCTGTCCTTTTCACCTTCTTCACCGTATATTGGCCAGGAGGTCAAGGTCGAGGTATTAACCAATCCTAAAATGGGCGATGACATGGTTAGCTTCTGGTGGGATATACCTGGTTATTTCTCAGGCACAGGCGACAAGGCAACCTTTAGGCCCAAAGACAACAAACCGATCAAGGTAGTGGCCCATGCAAAGGCGAAGGACAGCGGGGAAGAGATTGGCGTGAAAGAGGTAGTAATCACGGCACAAGGCTATCAGGTGGGCATCTCTGAGCCAAGATACCTTCAATCGCCGCCACAGATATGGCAATGTGATACCCAGTTGGGGCAGGCACAAAAATGCGGCATGGTTACTGTAAAACCAAATCAGTTTATGGTGCATAGGGACATATTCTTTAAAGCAACAATAACGCCTAATCCTGAGTCTCCAAGATATAGATGGACAGTTGACCCCTCTGGGAGCTGTGGTTTCCCGGGTTCAGGTAGCGAGATAAAGATAAACTGTAGCAACACAGGCACATACACAGTGAAGGTAGAGGTAACAAATGCTGAAGGTATAAAGCTTGGTGAGGCAACACAGACAGTAACAATATCGATCTCACAGGAGCAGATAGACAATTCAAAGAAGGCTAAAGAGGCTTATGAAAAGCTTCAAAAAGCAAAGGAACTCGTCTCTCAGGGCAGACTTGATGAGGCAATAGGTCTATCACAGGAGGCAGTAACACTTGACCCCAAGAACCAAGAGGCAAAGGGGCTTTTAGAGAAGTGGAGCAAGGAAAGAGACAAGATCAATGGGCACATAAAGAATCTTACAGAGTTCATCAAAGGCAATAGATTCCCTGAGGCTGAAAAAGAACTCAAGTCTGCCCAGTCCCTACATCCTAAATACCCAAAGGTAGTAGAGGCCGAGAAAGACCTGAAGGCTTCTAAGGAAAGACATAAAAGAGAGGTTATTGACAGGCTCAATGAGGCAAAGAGGCTTGCCAGAGAAGGCAAGATAGATGAGGCAGTAAGCATAGCCAATGAGGTATCAAAGATAGACAACACATCAGCGACCCCCGTAAAGGATGAGATAGCAGTGATTGCCAAGGACAATGGTTGGGATGCCCTGGGCAAGGGGGACTACAAGACAGCCATAAAGAGACTGGAGCAGGCAGTAGGGTTAAATCCCAAGGATGCAGATGCCCAAAAGAGACTCAAGGACGCAAAGGACTATCAGGCAAAGATGCCCCAGGTAGAGGCAAGGCTTAAGGAGTTTGAGGCACTAATAGCAGAGAAGA
This sequence comes from Thermodesulfovibrionales bacterium, assembly GCA_046290845.1. Lineage (GTDB taxonomy): Bacteria > Nitrospirota > Thermodesulfovibrionia > Thermodesulfovibrionales > UBA9159 > JBBIPQ01. Next base: position 3,651 of record JBKBUA010000048.1, on the reverse strand, counting down.
AGACCTTTTCATCCTACAACAAGCTGCTTGAGGTGCAGGATATACTCAGGACAATGGCATTAGGGCAGTCAACGAACAATCCAGTAATCATCAAGATGAATACGGAATATGGCAAGCTCAATAAATGGTATAACGAATTAGTACAAAAGACAAATAGCGAGTGGGCAAAACTATTTCAGGAAAGAGAATGGGAAAAAGCAGAACAGTTATTTTTAGAAGTATTGAAATATGAACATAACGAGTCAAACAAGAGATCCTACGAATCCTCACTGCAAATGGTTAAGAGTAATCTGCAAGAGAGAAAAGAAGCGGTAAGGTATTACGAACAGGCAAGAGAAAATAACACTAAAGGCCATCCTTCAGAAATAAAGGACATAGATGAAGTAATAAGGGAGCTAAAAAACAGGCAGGGTAAGTTTAAGACCACAGAACAAACATACTCACAGATACAGGAACTGATAAAAGAAATGGAGAAGCGAAAAAAGGTATTGGCAGCAGTAGGATATGCACAAAACCTATTTAATGGTGGAGACATATATTACAGAAACCATCAGTATGGACTGGCAGCGCAGCAGTATGAACAGGGACTAAAGGCTATAAGAGAAAGTACTGATATGACACATCCATTATATTCTAAGTATTACGGACTATGGGAAGAATCTATAGCAAAGGACAAGAGGTTCAGAGAGATATACAATTATGTATCAACGATAGCAAACACAGAAAAGCGATACACAGAAGAAGAGTTAAACAAGGCAATAGCGCTTGGAGAAGAGGGATTAAAGATAGTGCCAAACAGCGATGCATTAGGACCTGTATTATATAAAGTAAAGTGGATGTTATCGGAATTAAAGAGAAAAAAGGAAATGCAGGCACAGTGTGAGGCAAAGTGGACAGAAGGTTTAAGTTTATATAATGAGAATAGGCATAAAGAGTCGCTAATTAAGTTCAGGGAAAATCTTGTTTGTAATCCGAACAACGAAGACAGACAAAACTTCGTAGTAAAACTTGAAAATACATTAAGACAAGCTGATATACTCTGGGATGAATGTATAAAATTGGTTAAGGCAAATCAGCTTGATAAAGCAGTAAGTAGGTGTGAGCAAAGTTTAAGTTATTGGAGAAGTGAAGAGAGACAAAAAGCATATAGTCAACTAAAAGCATCTGTTTTGAAAGAGGAAGACTTAAATAAAAAAATGGCAGATAAACTATGGAATGAATGCATTGAATTGACAAATAAAAAACTTTATGAACAGGCATGGCAGAGGTGTGATGAAAGTTTAAAGTATTGGAAAAATGACAAAAGAATAGAAGCAGTAGCGAAACTTAAAGAGGCGGTAAGAGAAACGAATACTTCTTCTATTAAAACACCACCTCAAACACCAACTTCTACTTATATACCGAATACAGAAACAGGTACTATAGAAAAGAGACAAAGGAGATTTTATCAAGTTGACTTAAGACCATATGGTGGAAAAAAAGGTATCCCAAGGACAATTAAGGATATTGAGGTGGATGACAGTTCATGGATACGTCTTAAGGCAACCGATGAAAAGAGGCTTGTTCTTGATATTAAACTTCCACAACCTGTGAGAGGAAATGCCATTGCTATAGTTAACAATCTTGACAACGCCCATTATCTGCCTGATGGTTTTACCACAACAGTAATGACAGTTTATACCACTGATGGTAATATGAGTTTTGAGATAAAGGCTGGTATCCATTCATCAGAGTGGAACAGAAGCGAGACATCTGGTGCAGACCACAGATGGCCTAGAGAACTATACATAGGAGACAAGCGATGGATGCCAATATTCAAAGTGCCTGAGGGAAGTGTAATAACAGGTATCCGTTTTGAACATCGTGATACTGACAAAAAATACTACCATGCAGGCTCAGCTCCAGGATTCTGTCTTAGGGGAATTACAATTATAGGTTCAGGGACGGTCATTTCAGATAAAGAACAATCATCTCATAGTAATGTGATATCCTCTAAAAAGAGTATTGTAATATTTAACAATGGCAATATCTCAAGCGTATATAATAGTCCTAAAAAAGCTACAGTGTTTACGATCAATCAACATCATGTAATTACACTAATACAAAACTATCACTGGAATAATGCAAGAGGCTCTATGCCTGGCTCAATTGCGTTGCGAGATCAATCAGGTATCACATATGGACCTTGGCAGGCAAAGGGTTCACCTGGGCCAGGAGGGGTACCTAATGCATACTGGACAGTTTATCCAAACATTACATTACCAGCTGGTACCTATACAGTAATTGACTCAGAGCCATCAACATGGGCACAGAATACTGGATCAGATGGGGCTGGGCATACAAGAATAGAAGGATACCCTGCAGCGGTACAGCAATCCAGTAGTATCATTCCCAGCAGTCAGAGTGGTGGAACAATAATAACAGCTGAATTTATAAACAATTCAAGAGAAACTGTTCATATTTTTGTAGAGGGGGATAGTTTCGGTCCTTACAACAGAGTTGCTCCGAATGAAAGAAAGAAGAGTAATATTAAGGTCCCCGATAAGGTCTCCGATAAGGGAGGATTTATTAAATTTATAGTTGTCAGAAATGGCCAAGTTTTAGCTTCCTGCAGATGGGAATATGATCCAGATACAATTTCTAGAAGAATACCTGTGGTAAAATTTATGGAACCAAATATAATTAGTTGCACCACTTTGCTAACCCAACTTGAGCATTTTGATATCTTTAAAACATCCAAAATTGAGGATTTTTTAAATGCAACTCCTTTATTTTAAGGCCTTTTCTTTCTTAAAATTATTCTGTAGTATAGAAAGATGTAGATTATTTGAATTCCTCATTTTGAATATTTATAATCTCTCCTCTTATGTTTATTAGAGGATCTTACAAAAAGGTTAATGGTAAAAAGAAATATTGCTACCTTACTATTGTTGAATCCATTAGAACTCCAAAGGGTTCTACAAACAGAACTGTCGTCAATCTGGGAAAGGTTGATTTACCAAAACAGAAGTGGCCTATTTTGTTAGAGATGTTCAAGAGAAGACTTTCTGATCAGAGGAGCATACTTCCTGAACCAGAGGATTTAACCCGTAACTCCGCCTCAAATACGTAATAGGATTTAGCAAAAGTAAGCAGATACGTATTTCCTCAAAATAAAATCTCTTTGAAATAGATATAGGATTATATACTGAATCCCATTGATAGATTGAGCGCCACAGCGAATGGAGGGCAATATTCCAAACCACTGGTATGCAGGCGGCTAATATTTGATTAAGCATTTTTAAACCTCCTGAGTTTCTTCTCATATGCAGTAGATAAATCCTCTGACAGCCTCTCTATTTCCTCTGAAAGCCTTACTATGTCTATAGATTTTCTTAATCTTACCAGTTCCTCTTTTGTGTTTGCACTGGTAGTGTCAAGATTTAAAACCCTCCCGAATGGTATATCCATCTCATAGGTCTTTACCACCCTGCCACCCTCTCTGTGACGATATGTTAGTTTCATCTGTGGCATAAAGATATTCTGCCTTACTGCTATTAGTCTTTCAAGCTTCTTCAGGATCTCCAATTCCTCATCTGTGTCATACCTCCTCCATCCTGTATAGGCCCTTACCATCGACCAGTTCTTGCTCTCTACATAAGGTGAGTCATT
>JBKBUA010000047.1:5561-13796 GCA_046290845.1 Thermodesulfovibrionales bacterium | reverse complement strand
ATTAATACATTTCAAAAAGGTTTTTTGAGGAGGTAGGGATGAAGGTTATTCTTAAGGAAGATGTCAAGAATCTCGGTCAGGCAGGTAGTGTGGTAAATGTGGCTGATGGTTTTGCGAGAAATTATCTGATTCCGAGAAATCTTGCTGTTGTAGCCAGCACCAGGAACATCAAGGTTCTCGAACAGGAGAGAAAAAAGATAGAGGAGGCCGCAAAGAAGGCAAAGGAATCAGCCCAGGAACTCTCAAACAGACTTTCCACCGTTACGATTCAGATTCAGGCAAAGGCAGGAGAAGAGGGAAAACTCTTTGGCTCTATTACTAATGCCGATATCTCAGAGGCCTTGAAAAAGGAAGGCTTTGATATAGACAGAAAGAAGATAATCCTCGACGAGCCGATCAAGAGGTTGGGTGCATACACAGTGAATGTAAAGGTCCACCAGGATATTATTGTTCCTGTTAACATTAATGTTGTCTCGGAATAGTGCGGAAGTCCAGAAGATCGAAAATGCAAAGGGCTTCAGAGCTTTCGCTCTAAGGGATTGAGATAGCAATTATGCAGGACGTTAGATTGGGTATAGACAGATTGCCGCCACAGAATCTCGAGGCTGAGCAGTCTGTCCTTGGTGCTATATTGCTCGAGAATGAGGCACTACCAAAGGCCCTCGAGATAATAGAGCCTGCTGATTTTTACAGGGAATCCCATCGCAAGATCTTTCTAACCATGATAGAACTCTTTGAAAAAAACGAGGCAATAGACCTAATAACTGTCTCAGACCTTCTTAGAAGAAAGAATGAACTCGAAGAGGTTGGAGGTGTAACATATCTGTCAAGCCTCGCCAGCGCGGTGCCAACGGCTGCAAATGTCAGGTATCATTCGAGGATCGTCAAGGAAAAGGCCCTTTTGAGGAATCTTGCCACATCAGCAACAGACATATTATCTAAGGTCTATGAGGGTACCTTCGAACCTGATGAGATGGTTGATTATGCAGAAAGGGTTATATTCGATATTTCAGAGAGAAGGACAAAGACAACCTTTTTCACCCTTAAGGATGTGATCAAAGACAGCTTCCATATGATAGAACACCTCTATGATAAGAAGGAGGCAATAACAGGTATTCCTTCGGGCTTTAGAGACCTCGACGAATTAACGACAGGCTTTCAACCTGGGGACCTTATAATAATCGGTGCAAGACCATCCATGGGAAAGACTGCACTGAGTCTTAACATAGCCCAGCATGTTGGTGTTGAGATGAGAGAACCTGTTGCTATCTTCAGTCTCGAGATGTCAAAGGAGCAGCTTGCCCTGAGGATGCTCTGTTCAGAGGCTATGGTAGACTCCAATAATGTCAGAAAGGGATTTATTAGGAAGGAAGACTGGCATAAACTTACCTCTGCTGCTGGAAGGCTTGCGGAGGCGCCGATCTTCATAGATGACTCTTCTTCGATTACTGTTCTTGAGATGAGGGCCAAGGCAAGACGCCTTAAGATAGAACATGGCCTAAGTCTTGTTATTGTGGATTATCTACAATTGATGAGGACGAGAGGGAATTTTGAGAGGAGAGAGCAAGAGATATCCGATATCTCCCGATCCTTAAAGGCACTCGCAAAGGAATTGAAGGTGCCTGTTATAGCCCTGAGCCAGCTCAACAGGGGTGTCGAACAGAGGCATGATAAGAGACCAACCCTGGCGGACCTCAGGGAATCAGGTGCTATAGAACAGGATGCGGATGTCATAATTTTCCTTTACAGGGACGAGGTATACAAAAAGGACAATCCCTCAAGTAAAGGCGAGGCTGAGATTATAATAGCAAAACAGAGAAACGGGCCTACGGATACAATAAAACTGACTTTCCTCTCCAGATGTACCCGCTTTACACCTTATACAGAAAGGGAATATGAGGAGTCAGAGGAGGTCTTTTGATAGGAGCAATACTTGCGGGAGGTGAGAACAGGAGGATACCTTATATAAAGGGTCTTCTAAGTGTTGGTGGTCTTACTATCATAGAGAGGAATCTCAATATCCTTAAGGATGTCTTTGAAAAGGTGGTTATCAATACAAACTCCCCTGAGATTTATTTTCCTTTCGGGGTTCCTCTCATTGGTGATATAATTAATGAGCGAGGGCCAATGACAGGAATATTTTCAATTCTTACTTCAACAGGTGTTGATTCTGTATTCGTTGTTGCCTGTGACATGCCTTTTATAAAAGAGGATTTAATACGATATATGAAGGACAGATTTAAAAGCCTTTCTTTATCAGGTAAAAATATGGATGCCCTCGTCCCAAGGTTTAAAGGAAGAACGGAGCCCCTCGTAGGTATCTATACATCTCGTGTCAGAGGAAGGATGGAGGATTCACTGAAGGCAGGAATAAAGGGACTTCACGACTTTCTGGGTGAGGTAAACACATTTTATATTGAAGATGAGGAGATAAAGGATATAGACCCCGAGGGGCTTTCCTTTGTTAATATAAACACACTCGAAGATTACGAGAGGATAGGAGGTATGAAATGTTTGGTTTAGGAATGCAGGAGCTAATAATAATCCTGGTGATTGTTCTCGTCCTTTTTGGTGCATCGAGGCTTCCAGAGATCGGTAAGGGAATTGGTCAGGCCATAAGGAACTTTAAGAAGGCGACCTCAGAACCCGAGGAGATCGATGTAACACCAAAGAAACCCGTAGAGGAAAAGAAGGAAGAGCCGAAGGGAAGTGCATAGAGGTGCTATCGCAGAGATTGACCTCGATTGTATCTCCCATAACCTCAATCTTATTAAGAAAATAACGGGGCTCCCTGTTATAGCTGTTGTGAAGGCTGATGCCTATGGACATGGGGCATTAGAAGTCTCAAGGAGGCTCCTGACCGAAGGTGTCTCGTATCTTGCGGTAGCCTATCTCGAAGAGGGAGTGAGACTCAGGGAGGGAGGGATAAATGCGCCTATCTTAGCCCTTTTTGAGAGGAAGGAATTCTCAGGTCTCATCGATTATAATCTCATTCCTGTGGTCCATGACATGGACATGGCTGAAAGACTGTCTGAAGAGGCGATAAAAAGAAATGTGACGATCGATGTCCATGTAAAGATCGATACAGGGATGGGGAGGCTGGGGTTTAAGGTGGATAAGGCAATAGATGAAATAGAAAGGATTGCAAAGCTTGGAAATCTAAGGGTCAGGGGCATAATGAGCCATTTTTCTGAGGCAGATATGGCTGACAGGGATTATGCCATAATGCAGATTCAGGAGTTCATAAGGATAAGGAATGCTATTAATGATAAGTCCAATGGCATTCTCTGTCACATTGCAAACAGTGCTGCAGTCTTTTCCATGAAGGATTCCTATCTCGATGCTGTAAGGCCTGGTCTTGCCATATATGGATACTCACCCTTTCCTGATTTAAGAAATGATACAATAGTTAATGAGTTAAGACCTTCTATGACTGTGAGAACAAAGATCCTTACAATGAGGAGATTGAGTAAAGGAACCCCAATAAGTTATGGAAGGACCTTCATAACAAGGAGGGATAGCCTCATCGCTATTTTGCCTGTGGGTTATGCCGATGGATTTATGAGGTCCCTTTCGAACAATGCCGATGTTCTTATCAAGGGTAAAAGGGCTACAGTTGTTGGAAGGGTCTGTATGGACCTTACGATGGTTGATGTTACAGGAATTAATGATGTTTCTATTGGTGATGATGTTATACTAATGGGCAGACAGGGTGAAGAGGAGATCACTGCCTGGGAGCTTGCAAAAAGGGCAGGAACGATTCCATACGAGATCACAATATCGTTGGGATCCAGGTCGAGGAGGGTATACCTTTACGACGCTAAAACAACCAAATTAGAGCAGTAGTGCAGTAGGTTTTTAGGTGAATGGGTTAATGGGTGAATAGGCCTCTTTACCGATGCACCAATTCACTAATTCACCGATGTTCTGCTGGCCTGCTGCACTTACGGTAGCAGGGATGGTAAAATAGTTGAATAATGAATCTAATTGAGGATTTAGGAAGGATAATCATAAGATTTACAGAGGAGATGGGAAGCATCCTTCTTCTGCTATGTTCAACCCTGAGGCATCTCGTTTTACCTCCCCTGGATATGAGAAATATCCTGAGGCAGATGCTCGAGATGGGGATTAGATCTTTACCCGTTGTTTTAATCACAGCCATATTTACAGGGATGGTCCTGGCATTACAGACCTACACAGGATTCAAGAGATTTGGCGCTGAGGCGCTTGTTGGCTCTGTTGTTGCCCTTTCAATGACGAGGGAACTCGGCCCTGTACTGACCGCCTTAATCGTTGCTGGCAGGGCTGGTGCTGCCATGGCCGCTGAATTAGGAACGATGAGGGTTACAGAGCAGATAGATGCCCTCGAGACCCTCGCCACAAATCCGATTAAATACCTGATAGTGCCTCGTTTTATATCAGGGACCTTTATGTTACCCTCTCTTGTTGTTATATCTGATATTATCGGGATAATAGGAGGGTATCTTATAACAGTGGGGCTCTTTGGAGCGAGTTCGACGGTTTACTGGAAGAGGACATGGAATTACCTCGAGATGAATGATATTTACAGTGGTCTTATTAAGGCTGCCTTTTTCGGAGCCTCCATTGCATTGATAAGTTGCCACAGGGGTTTTTATACATCCGGTGGTGCTGAAGGTGTTGGTAAGGCCACAACAGGGGCCGTAGTCCTCTCATCAATGACTATCCTTGTCTCTGACTATTTCTTATCTGCCTGGCTCTTCAAATGATCGAGGTTATTGATCTCCATAAGTCCTTTGGTAACAACCATGTCCTCAGGGGAGTGAACCTGAGGATAGAAAAGGGTGAGAGCGTTGTGGTTATAGGCGGTAGCGGCTCTGGAAAAAGCGTTCTTATAAAGAATATAATAGGATTGCTCAGGCCTGACTCAGGCAAGGTTATTATAGACGGTGTTGATATAACGGTGCTTAAGGAAAAGGAACTCTATGAGGTCAGGAGGAAATTCGGTATGCTTTTTCAATATGCAGCACTCTTTGATTCAATGAAGGTCTGGGAGAATGTCGCCTTTGCGCTGATAAGACAGAAAGGGATAAAGGAGAAGGAGGCCAAGGATATAGCAATAGAAAAATTGAGGATGGTTGGTCTTGTAGGTGTTGAGGACCTTATGCCCTCTGAACTTTCAGGTGGCATGAAGAAGAGGGTGGGTCTTGCGAGGGCCATTGCCCATGAACCGGAGATACTTCTTTATGATGAACCAACAACAGGTCTTGACCCCATTATGGCTGATGCCATTAATGACCTTATTATAGAGATGAGGAATAGGCTTAAGGTCACATCAATTGCAATAACCCATGACATGAACAGCGCCTATAAGATTGCTGATAGGATCGCTATGTTATATAATGGAACTATAATAGAGACAGGAACGCCTGAGGAGATTAAGAATACAAAAAATCCTATAGTCAGGCAGTTCATAACTGGAAGTGCCGTAGGGCCAATTAAGATAGAAGGAGTTACAAACCATGTGTGAGGAGTTATAAGATGAAGAGATTCTCTCTGGAGCTTAAGGTCGGTATATTTGCCTTAATAGTTCTGGCGATACTTTCCTTTATGACCTTTAGGATTGGAGGTTTCGAGTGGGTCAAGAAGAGGGCAGGTTATATAATCTATGTTGATTTCAAGAATATAGCAGGCCTTGATGCAAAGACAAAGGTAAAGATAGCCGGTGTTGACGCAGGTGTTATCGAGAGCATAACCCTCAAGGACGGTAAGGCAAGGCTGATACTCAGGATGTATCCCGAGGTGAAACTCTATTCAGATGCCAGTGCTGCTATCAAGGCAACAGGGCTGCTGGGCGACAAATTCCTCGCGATAGAGATCGGTTCAAAAGAACCCGTTCTGAAGGAAGGTGACACGATTAAGAATGTAAGGGAGGTTGTTGACATTGATGACATGGCGAGGAACCTCTCAGAGGTCTCGGCAAATATAAATAAACTTGCCATATCCTTGAACGAATCACTCGGTAGCGAGGAGGCAAAAAGATCTCTTAAAGAGTCGATCATTAACCTCGAAAAGATAACTTCAGGGATAGACACGGCTATTAGCAGTAATGACAGAAAGATGAGGGATGTCCTGGATAACATAAAGGAACTGACAGCCTCTATTAATGGTCTTGTTCAGGATAACAGGGATTCCTTAAAAACTGCCATGAATAACTTTAGGGACTTTTCAGGTAGCCTGAAGGAAGACGGCCCAACCCTGATCTCAAACCTTAATAAGGCGACAAAGGAATTAAAGGCAATGGTTGAGGAGAACAGGTCTTCGATTAAGGAGACCGTTGATTCTATGAAGGACATATCAGGTTCTGTGAAGAACATAACCGCAAAGATTGACAGTGGAGAGGGCACGCTCGGCAAACTCGTTAAGGATGAAAAGCTTTATCACACACTTAACAAGGCTGCCGAAGGTGTTAACAGGACCATATCTTCAATTGAGAGGTTCAGGACCTTTATAACCTTTCAGGGTGAATACCTTTCAAAGCCAAAGGATGGTAAAGGTTACTTTTATGTGACCCTACAACCGAGGCCTGAGAAATATTATATCCTGGGAGTTGTCAGTGATCCTATAGGGAAGGTGAAGACCACGGAGACCTCAACCTCAGTTAATGGTGTTACTACGGTGGAGAAGAAGGAAGAGGTTGAAAAAAAGATAGAATTCACTGCCCAGATAGCAAGAAGACTTGTTGAATCTAATACATTCAAGGATACGGTCTTGAGGGCAGGCATAACAGAGAATACCTTTGGGGTAGGTATTGACCAGTTTTTCATGAAGGACAGATTGAAGGTATCTCTCGATGCCTGGGACTTTGGAAGGGATGAGGCCAATGCAAAGAATCCCCATGTAAAGCTTGGAGCAGACTACTTTCTCTTCAAACACCTATTCATATCAGGAGGAGTAGATAACATCTTTAATAAGAGATACCGCGGTGCCTATCTTGGCGGTGGTGTAAGGTTCGAGGACGAGGACTTTAAATACATCTTCGGCACAGTCCCGAAGATACCAGGGCAATAAGGATGTTCAATGACTCGGAGGGTCGCAGATGTCAGTGGAATTGTAGGGGCAGGGCTTGTCCCTGCCCGAAAATTCCGATTTTTCAGGGCAACCACAAGGGGTGCCCCTACAAGGGTTGTCTGGAGGTTAATAAATTTTCGTTTGAAGTTCAACAGGGAGTAAATTTATTTGAATTTAGAAAAACCCATAAAATTTTCTCAACATGCCCTTGATAATATGGCTGATAGAGGAGCATCGAGAGAGGAAGTTGAACTGACGGTAAGGACAGGAGAATGTTTTCCTGCGAAAAAAGGCAGGCTATCATTCCGTAAGAATTTCAACTATAATGCTATCTGGAAAGGAAAATTTTATCAAGTTAAACAAGTGATACCTGTCGTAGTTGAAGAACCCGATAAATTCGTGGTTGTAACCGTGTATGTATATTTTATTGGAGGTGTGAAATGAAAATAAAGTATGATCCAGAGGTTGATGCAGCTTACATATCCTTTAAAAAAGGTCCTGCTGAGGTAACGACAATACGCCTCTCAGAAGATATTGCTGTAGACCTAGGGCTGCATGAGGAGATAGTAGGTATTGAGATTCTGGATGCCTCTGAACATCTTGGCTTTAAAAAAGAAACGCCTGAGATAGAGCTTGAAAATATTAAGGTGGCTTAGTTGTAGTTTATAAAGGGAGATTAGGTGTCATTCTGAAGGAGCGAAGCGGCTGAAGAATCTCATAGCGATGCCTTGAATTTTCAAGACTTAGCGAGTTGTTGAACAGGCTTGGACAGTAGAAAGGAGGTGAGGTGATGAAGATTCCCATGATGAGGTATATCGCCCTTTATCTCGTCTTTGCAATGTTTATAATTGGCATAACGCCCCGTGTTGAGGCAGGCCTGGTAACTTCACAGATAATTCAGACTTCACAGATTGATAGAAGTGCAGAAATCGAGAAGATCCAGCGGGTTCTTGAGATGAAGGTAGTTAAGGATAGGCTCGAGAAGTTCGGTTATACAGCAGATGAGATCAGGCAGAGGCTCGACAGTCTCTCGGACCACCAGATACATCAACTGGCACAGCAGATCGATGAACTCAGGGTCGGTGGTGACGGTCTTGGTGTTGTAGTGGCACTTCTCGTAATAGTGATACTCGTTATAGTGATACTCCAACTTACGGGCCATAAGGTAATAGTTACGAAATAGGT
>JBKBUA010000047.1:0-5466 GCA_046290845.1 Thermodesulfovibrionales bacterium | reverse complement strand
GGTATGTGGTTCAGGCTACAGGTTTAAGTGAGGTTCATCGAGTTCATTAAATTCCTTCTTCAATCCTTGGCCTGTAGCCTCCAGCGTTTTTGCCTACTGCTACTTTGCCTGATTATAGCTTGTTCTTCTCATCTGATCATTCAGTATGGCCCTGAGGTCATAATTAACAGTGTACCCTTCTATCCCCAGGAGGATTATCAATGTGGGCCATCTTCACTGGCAGGTGTCATGAATTATTATGGCTTTAATTTAACACCCCAGGAGATAGCCTCTGAGATTTACAGTAAATCGGCAAGGGGAACCCTTGATCTGGACTTGCTATTTTATGCAGAAAAGAAAGGTCTCGAGGCTGAAAAATACAATGGTAGTATTAATGACCTTAAGGAAAAGGTAAAAGCAGGCTATCCTTTAATAGTCCTCGTTGATTATGGTTATGGACCCATTCAGGTAAACCACTTTATGGTGATTATTGGATACAACGAATCAGGGGTTTTTGCAAATTCAGGCAGGGAGGAAAAGAAATTTATAACCTATAAAGAATTTCTCAGGGTCTGGGACAGAACAGGAAACTGGACGCTCTTGATAAGGGGGGACAGGAAAGGTGCGGTTGAAAAGAGGATATAAGGCGATAAATCCGAGGTTATTGGTTCTCATTATTAGCTCCTCTTTTCTACTTTCCTGCTCTATGCCTCGCATCATAATCCTCGATGATCCCCTTTCTCCAGAGGAGCATATAAACCTCGGCGTTGCTTATGAGAAAAAGGGAGAGTTTGAGGCGGCAATAAAGGAATATGAGACCGCGTCAAAGAAAAATCCTCTTGCTTATCTATATCTCGGCAATGTCTATTTCGAAATAAAAGATTATGAAAGGGCTGAAGCATATTATAAGAAGACTATCGAGGAGAATCCTCAGAACTCAGATGCCTATAACAACCTCGCCTGGCTTTATTACATTACAGGGAAAAACCTTGAAGAGGCTGAAAGGCTTGTTCTCAAGGCCATCGAACTCAATCCCTCCAAATCACCCATATACGAGGATACCTTACAGAAGATAAGAGGACAAAGGCAGATACGGTAATTTTTGCTATTCTATGTTATTATATTATTTATTTATCTGGAGGTTTTATGATCATTAAAGGTAAGGTATGGCGCTTTGGTGATGACATTGATACAGATGCTATTATACCGGCCAGGTATCTCAATACCTCTGACCCAGCTGAGCTTGCGCGTCATGTAATGGAGGACGCTGATAAGGATTTTCCTTCAAAGGTTCAAAAGGGAGATATTATAGTGGCAGGTAAGAACTTTGGCTGTGGCTCATCGAGGGAGCATGCTCCTATAGCGATTAAGGCTGCTGGCATTCAGGCTGTTATAGCAAAGACCTTTGCGAGGATCTTCTATAGGAATTCCTTTAATATTGGACTACCTATCTTTGAATCAACCGAGGCATCAGAAAGGATAGGGGAGGGTGATTATGTAGAGATCGATGCAGATAGAGGTATAATAAGGAATATCACTAAATCCGAGGAATACAAGGCTCGGCCTATACCACCCTTCATGCAAGAACTGATCGAGTCAGGAGGGCTGATTGAATGGACAAAGAAGAAACTTCAGAGGGAGGGAAGGATATAATGAAGACATATAAGATTGCAGTCATTCCTGGTGATGGGACAGGTCCAGAGGTGATAAGAGAAGGCGTTAAGGTCCTCGAGGCGGTCTCGGGCAGATTTGGCTTTAAATTAAATTACAATTATTATGACTTTGGTGGTGACAGGTATCTCAGGACTGGAGAGACCCTTCCTGATGGTGCTATAGATGAACTAAGGGGCTATGATGCCATATACCTCGGTGCAATAGGCCATCCAGATGTGAAACCAGGCATCCTTGAAAAGGGGATATTGCTCCGCTTAAGATTCGAACTCGACCAATATATAAACCTTAGACCTGTAAAGCTTTATCCAGGCGTTGATTGCCCTCTGAAGGATAAAGGTCCTGATGACATAGACTTTGTCGTGGTCCGTGAGAATACAGAGGGTCTCTATGTAGGAGCAGGAGGGGTGCTGAAAAAGGGGACACCTGATGAGGTGGCTGTTCAGGAATCAATTAATACGAGGAAGGGCGTTGAAAGGTGTATAAGGTTCGCCTTTGATTACTGCAGAAAGAGGAATAAGGATAAAAAGCTTACCCTCTGCGGAAAGACCAATGTCCTTACCTATGCCTTTGACCTCTGGGAGAGGGTATTTTATGAGGTTGCGGAGGAATACCCTGACATAAAGGCTGATTATGCCCATGTTGATGCTATTACTATGTGGTTTGTAAAGAACCCCGAGTGGTTTGATGTGATTGTAACGGATAATATGTTTGGAGACATAATAACAGACCTGGGTGCCATGATTCAGGGAGGCATGGGTATTGCTGCGGGTGGTAATATAAATCCCGAGGGTGTTTCGATGTTTGAGCCAATTGGTGGGTCTGCACCGAAATACAAGGGCCAGAATGTAATAAACCCACTGGCTGCAATATGTGCTGGAGGGATGATGCTCGAATATCTCGGTGAAGATGAGGCAGGGAAGACCGTAGAAAGGGCTGTTATTGAAGTGACTTCAAAACATATAAAGAGTCTCGCAGCAGGCAGGATGGGTTACTCAACCAGTGAGGTTGGAGACCTCGTTGCAAAATATGTGATGGAGGTTTAAATAAATGCTTAAAAAGAAGGACAGATATGTCGTTGCTGTTGTTGGAGCAACTGGAGCGGTTGGTAATGAGATGATAGCTGTGCTGGAGGACAGGGATTTTCCTGTTGACAGGTTAAGACTCTTTGCCTCTGAGAGGTCAGAGGGTATTAAACTCGAGTTTCAGGGCAGTGAGATACCTGTTGAAACGCTCAAGGAGGACTCCTTTGAGGGTATTGATATTGCCCTTTTTTCAGCAGGAGCCGAAAGGTCAAAGATATGGGCACCCATTGCAGCCCGCTCAGGTTGTGTTGTGATTGACAACTCGAGCCAGTGGAGGATGGACCCAGAAGTTCCCCTTGTAGTTCCAGAGGTGAATCCGCAGGATATTAAAAAACATAAAGGCATAATAGCAAATCCAAACTGTTCAACGATACAGATGGTTGTTGTATTAAAACCTCTTCATGATGTCGCAAAGATAAAAAGGGTCGTTGTCACGACCTTCCAGTCTGTTTCTGGTACAGGAAAGAAGGCAATGGATGAACTACTTCAGCAGACCTCGGACCTCCTGAACTTCAGGGAGGTTAAATGCAATGTTTACCCCCATCAGATAGCCTTTAACTGCCTTCCCCATATCGATAAATTTCTCGAAAATGGCTATACAAAGGAAGAGATGAAGATGGTAAATGAGACGAGGAAGATAATGGGCGATGACACAATCCGTGTGACAGCAACAACGGTGAGGGTGCCTGTTTTCAGAGGCCATTCAGAGAGTGTTAATATCGAGACGGAGAAGAAACTCACCGCCAATGAGGCAAGGGCGATACTATCAACAGCACCAGGGGTTGTTGTCTATGATGCACCAGAGAAGAATATCTATCCCCTTGCAATTTACGCAGCAGGAAAGGACGAGACCTTTGTTGGAAGGATAAGGGAGGATGAATCGATTGAAAAGGGGCTGAATCTCTGGATAGTTGCAGACAACCTGAGAAAAGGTGCTGCCCTTAACGCAGTCCAGATTGCAGAGAAATTGATAGAGATGGCATAGGCTGTGGAGAAAAGGAAGGCTGATTATATAGTAAGGGCAGAATATCTTCTTCCCATGTCAGAGGGATTGCCTGTTATCGAGGATGGCGCAGTTGCTGTTAGTGGAAGCAGGGTTGTCGATGTAGGAAGTTACAATAAAATCAACTCTCTATACAGTGCTGACATTGTTATAGGTGGCAAGGGAAGGGCTTTAATCCCGGGTCTTGTTAATACCCATACCCATGCAGCAATGGTCTATTTCAGGGGTCTTGCCGATGATCTTCCCTTAAAGGAATGGCTCGAGGGACACATATGGCCTGCTGAATCAAGATGGCTCAGCCATGACTTTGTCTATGACGCTACTATACTTGCTTGCCTCGAGATGCTGAAGGCTGGAGTAACCCTTTACAATGATATGTATTTCTTTGGCGACGCCATTGCCTCTGCCACGAAAGATCTGGGGATGAGGGCTGTCATAGGTGTGGGAATACTTGATTTCCCTACCGTAGCGGCAAAGACAACGGATGAATACTTCGAGAAGGCTATGGATTTTATTGAGAGATGGAAGGATGATCGTCTCATAAGACCTTCTCTCGCACCCCATGCACTTTATACGTGCAGCACCGATACGCTTTTAAGGGCAAAGGAGTTGTCTGATAGATATAATGTCTCCCTTCATATACACCTCTCAGAGACTGAATGGGAGGTGAGGGAGATAAGGAACAGACATGGAAGGCTGCCTGCCCATTATTTAGAATCCATAGGCTTTCTCAATGAAAGTGTCATCGCTGCCCACTGCGTTTGGTTAGATGATAGTGAGATCGATACCCTCGCGAGGAACCGCGTAAGTGTATCCCATTGTCTCGAAAGTAACCTTAAATTAGCATCAGGTATCGCGCCGATTACCAAAATGCTTAAGGCAGGTGTAAGAGTGACCTTTGGGACAGATGGTGCGGCGAGCAATAATGACCTTGATGTCCTGAGCGAGGCATCAACGGCTGCAAAGCTACACAAGGCAATATCAAAGGACCCGACTGTATTAAATTCGAAGACAGCCCTTCTCATGGCAACGAGATGGGGTGCAGAGGCCTTAGGTTTGGGCAACATAACAGGCAGTATTGAACCTGGCAAAGAGGCAGACATGGTGATATTGAACCTCGAAAAACCGCATCTTATCCCTTTATACGATATATACTCCCACATCATCTATTCTGCAAGGTCCTCTGATGTGGAGACCGTAATAATTGGCGGCAAGATAGTCCTCAATGATGGGTTATTAAAGTCTCAGGATGAGGCGGTGATTCTCGAAAAGGCAAAGGAATGGGGAAGAAGGATAAGGGATTGTGAAGGGAGCTGCCTGGCCTCGTGACATAAGAGGTGCAAAGGCCCTTCAAGAATCTCTGAGAAAAAGGGTAAGGATAGAACCTCTCAGAAGACCCCCAAAGCTAATAGCAGGTGCTGATGCTGCCTTTTCAGGTGATATTGTTATAGCCGTTATCTCGCTGTTTACCTATCCTGATTTGATACACCTTGAGGATGCCATTGTCAATGTAAGGTCTTCCTTCCCCTATGTGCCAGGATTTCTGGGTTTTAAGGAAGGCCCTGCCATTTTAGAGTCCTTTGAGAGGTTGAAGATCAAACCCGAACTCCTGCTCTTTGACGGTCAGGGCATAGCCCATCCGAGAGGTATAGGGATAGCATCCCATTTAGGAGTGACGCTTAACATCCCGACGATAGGCTGTGCAAAGTCGAGATTGATAGGTGAGTA
>JBKBUA010000046.1:7575-13845 GCA_046290845.1 Thermodesulfovibrionales bacterium | reverse complement strand
GGGTCGAAAGGGTTTATAGAATCTTATATAAAACCCAGGTCTGTCCTCATTTTTAAGAAGGCTTTCTTTATCCCTTGCCTCTGTACAGGACGGTAACAGGGCTGTGGCTATAAGTCCACCTGCTGCTTTGATGAAATCCCTTCTATTCATATTCTTACAAGCCTTGGTTCATGCGTAAAGAATAGATAGCCTTCTGTTTTAACAGAGAATATCCTTTCAACAGCTTCCCTGTATAACTGTAACTGAAAAGAATACTTTTCTTTTAGTTCAGGGATCTCCTTTTCGGTGATGGGATAGGTCTTATAGTCATAGATGCGAGCTATCCCTTTTTCAATTATAACCCTGTCTATCCTTCCTTTGTATATCTTGTTTCCCCTTTGAAGGATGAAGGGTAATTCTGCAAATGAGTTGTCTCTCGGCATGATTATCTCTTCGAGGAGCCCTGAATCCTTCATTTTTTCTATGTCTTCTTTTATTAGGGCCTTCATTATCCTTATAGTATCTCTGGTGGTTGTTTCCTGTCTTATGAGCGCATCGATCCTTTCTTGAATATTATCAATATCGATCAACGACCTCGATAACCCCTCAAAGAGACTGTGGAAAATCCTTCCAAGAATCACCCAGTTGTCGCCATGTTTCTTTCTTACATAATCGATCTCCTCTGTAACATCGCTCCAGATAATTGCTGGATGGTAATCAAGTGGTTCGGTGTGAACAATTCCAGACTCACTCCGTGACAAACCTGGCATAATCAATGATGGTGTAGCCTTTTTAAGGGTGGGGATTTCCTGGTCCTTTGATAAGAACTCAATCCTGAGAGGAAGATCGGTTCTATTGTTTTTGCCGGACAAATCAATCATAAAGGCATCTGCTATGTAGGCGAGCCTTCCCTTTATCTTATCTTTATCCTTTATTATCCCTGACATATAGAGGTGATCCATTGCCCTTGTTACCGCCACATAGAAGAGCCTTTTTTCTTCTTCCTGAGCCTTTTCCTTTTCTCTCATGAATACTGGATTTTCTTTTCTCAGTCCCGAGTCATTCTCAAATGCTACTATTAATTTGTCACCACTTTCCTCAAGGACTATCCTGTTGCTCATCCTTTCCTCCTCATCGAGACAGGGAAGGAAGACGATAGGAAACTGAAGTCCCTTTGCGGCATGAATGGTCATTATCCTGACAGCATCTAAATCCTCTGAATTTACATTTGCCTTCGGTTCATCAGAATTGTTGGATGCCCTTATTAGTTTTTCCCTGATTTCAAGCCCTGTCATGCCACTGGATTCAAAGGTCTCAAGGAGCCTCAAGAATTTTTTTATGTTCCTGTGTCTCTGGGGTTCACTGAAGTACTTCCATCCTTCTGTCTCATTCAGTATCTCTTCAAGCAGGATCGAATATGGAACCTTCTTTACCATTTCCAACCATCTATCCAGGCGCGATATGATCGTTCTGAGCTTTTCAGCTTCCATTGTAGATTCATCTTCCGATGCCAGTTTGAGGAGTGAAAAGAGAAATCCGTTCATATCTCTTAAGGGTCCCTTTAAAATAATATCGAGTATCTTTCCATATTCCAGACCAAAAAGTGGGGACCTGAGGATATTGAAGAGGCTATAATCATCCTTATTGTCAATAAGAAAAAATAGAATGTCCCTGAGTATAGCGACCTCAGGTGTTTGATAAAAGCCAATCCCTTTGACGGCCACGAAGGGTATACCGTGTTGCCTCAAGGCATCCTCAAAGGTAGAGAGGTGTGTCCTGCTCCTCAGTAAGACAGCTATGTCTCCATATCGTGTCTTTCTTTTTTCCTTTCCTTCGTAGATCTCTACTCCATGGATACTTTCGATTATCTTGCCCGCCACATAAAGGGCCTCTCTTTTTCTGTCATCGCGAATATTCCCTGTTGATTCCATGATGCATAGTTGCACATCTCCATCGCCATTTCTCTCGGCCCTGAAGGGTGAATACTTAACCATCCCAGGCCTTTCTATCAGGTCTGGTGGCATTATTATTTTGAAAAGGGAATTAACAAAGTTTACTATTGAGGGAAGGCTTCTGTAGTTTTCCTCTACCTCAATGAAGTGATATTCTTCATTAAGCCATTCAGCCAGTTTCTCTTTAGCCTCCCTGAATATATTTACATTTGCACCTCTGAAGGAGTAAATGGATTGCTTGTCATCTCCGACAAGGAATATTGTAGGCTTTATCCCCGATTCCCTTTTTGCACCCATTCCAGATCTCCATTCCTCAGTCAGCTTGTCAATGATTTTCCACTGAAGGGTGCTCGTATCCTGGAACTCGTCGATCAGGATATGGTCTGTATGTTCGTCGAAGGAAAAAAGTACATTCTGCCATTCCGGGTTTTTTGTAATCGCCTCATAAGCCATGAGTTCGAGGTCGTTGTAATCAATGAAATGTCTATCCAATTTTTTCTTTCTATATCTATCGAGACATCTCGAATAAACAGAAATTATCTGTTTAAGATGCTCATTTTTATCATCATGTGTGTCAGACTCATTAATAATAATGCCGTTTTTCAAGCCCAGTTCTATAGCTGGTCTCTTACCATGGATCTCGTTAAATATGCTGTAGAGTTTGTTCCATCCCTTTATCCCTTCCCTTTTGAGTATCTCTGTGAATATCCCTTGACCTGTTCTGCTTTCCTCTAAGAGGGTCTCATAAATTGCCTCTGACCATAGTATCCCACCGTTGAAGCTATCCAGCACCTCTAATGAGGGGTCTATCCCGAGATCAATAGAGAATCTCTTAAGCAGTTTCAGGCAGAAGGAGTGAATGGTTGAAATCCGCATCCTCGGCACCTTCTCTCTTACCCTTTCAAATATATCGGCGTCCTCACTCTTCAGGATATTCAATATCCTCTCCTTCATCTCCGCAGCAGCCTTATCAGTAAATGTTATGGCGAGTATTCTTTCTACTTCTGAACCTGCCTTGAGGAGGCTTATGTATCGCCTGGCAAGTTTCTCTGTCTTACCCGAGCCAGCAGGCGAGGATATCATTACGCTCTTTGTTATGTCGAGGAAATCCTTCATAACTGTATGTAAGGGCATAATGGGTTTTCATGACACTTTCTGCAGAGGTAGTAACTGTCATCAATCGGTCTTGCAGTGAATATCCCTTTTCTTAAGTCTTTAACAGTCTCTTCGAGAAACTTGAGAGATACCGTTATCATCTCATCCATCCCTGTGATGTTTTTAACCCTTCTCTTTGAAGGGCACCATTTGACCGTTATATCCTTAAGCGAATATATGCCTACTCGGTCAACATTGTAACCATCTGCCTTAAGCAGGGCTGCATAAAGAAAGAGTTGTAGTTTTTCCTTGCCTATTAGAACCCTCGAACAGGTGAGTGAGTCGCCTCCTGTCTTATAATCAATTATAGCCATACCATTTTCTGACTTATCTATTCTATCTATTTTACCCTTCAATCTGATCCCCTTTATAGGTTCTCCTGTAATCTTTTCTTCAACCTTGAAAGGTATATATCCCTCTTCCCTTATCTTCATCTCCATGCTGAGTATCTCGGGCAATATCTCTACAAAGGTATCCCTGATGATACCCTTCCAGAAGGGATCTATATTTTTGTTATCTGTTACCTTATCAACTATATCTGCTGCTCTTTCCCTGAGGCTCTCCATATCATCGAAAGATTCGAATATGATCTCCTCCATGACCCTGTGGATAATCTTTCCTAAGGCGGTTGCCTCGAGATCATACTCCTTTATTGAGGGTGGCAAAAGATTCAGGACCCTTTCTATAAAGAATTTTCTCGGACAGTCTCTATAGGCATCTATATCTGTAACATTGAGCATCCCCTTAAAAGAAGGGATATCAGATCTTATCTTTATCTCAGAAAGAAATTCGCTTAAAGGCATATCACCCTTCATGACGAGGAACTCTTCCTTTGAGAAGAGGCCCGGGATCTTTTCCTTTTCCTGTTGACCTGAATAAAGGAAAGGGGATGGGAGAAATCTATTCTCACCCTCTGAAAGCGGATATGATAGATGAATGTTAGTCGGTGACATCATTATATTTTCAAAAAGGAATTTTTGCAGCATTATCCTTCTGTCGAGGTCAGGTAAACCGATATCCTTTTTTACATTATCAGGCAGTATGTAATCAACATCACGACCTGGCATATCTTCGTCTGTCAGGCCTCCAATATAGATATTTTTTTTGAAGGAGACAGAAAAAGCTCCCTGGATATCTGTTACTGTTACACCTTCAACCTCTGTCTCGATATAGGTACTGGTGAGGATATGCCTCAGGTATTCTAAGAACTCCTGTAGTCTCAGTAATGATGGTTTGACCTCTGCTGA
Organism: Thermodesulfovibrionales bacterium; assembly: GCA_046290845.1. GTDB lineage: Bacteria > Nitrospirota > Thermodesulfovibrionia > Thermodesulfovibrionales > UBA9159 > JBBIPQ01. Next base: position 9,512 of record JBKBUA010000046.1, on the reverse strand, counting down.
AAAGGACAATTCATCCATCCTGTCCCAGAGATGCTTTTTTATATCACTGTAAGTCCTGTATTCTTCATCAGCAGGTGTTATGTCGAGAAACCCAAATTCCTGAAGTATGCTCTTAATTGTTGTCGAAAAGGTTGACGATAAAGCAGAGGCCTTTATTTCCTCAAGGGGTCTTAAGCTGTCGAATATATATCTAAGGTCCCTTTCGAGGTCTTTTAAGCTCTCAATCGAAAAAGGATCTGATATCCCAAAGAGTGTCCTGTCAGAGACAGGGGGTAGGTTGTTAATAATATTCTTAATGTTACACCTTTCATTACCTGTTGAGAAAAAATCAAGCCATGCCTTTTTCCCTGATACAATGCCTGATTGAAGTGATAGGGTGGGTATCCAGACCTTCAGGGAATTAGGTATGCCTTTGAAATATCTTGACGAAAGGAATTGTGAAAACTTAAGTCTTGGATAATCCTCGCAAACCGACTGAATCATACAGAAGAGGTCAATGATGGGCGATGTCTGCCCTAAAGATTTCTTGCGTGTTATATTAAAGGGAATACCATATCTGTTGAAGACCCTCTCGGTGATTTCTTTATATTTATCGAGATTTGGGAAGGCAATGACCACATCAGAGAGGTCCTTTATCTTCCCTGCTATAAATAATGATTTGATATGCCTTGCTATCCCTTCCACCTCGGTCTCGATATCATCATAGGGATGATACCTGAAGTTTTGTGGTTTGCCAATCCGACCGTTAGGTTCGATGATTTTATCAATATCAAAGTTCTCTTTTAAAAAATCTATGTAATCTCCTGTCAGCTTTTCAAGGCCATCAATATGCGGGATAGAAATCAAGGATTGTCTTGATCTCTCAATGATGGACTTTATGACCAGCATCTCTGCCTTTGTAGGTGAGTAAAAGCCGTCTATTATCGCTATATCGAGATTTATGTAATTTCTTATGTAATCAGGACAGAGTCTGAAGAGATCTCCGGCATCGATGAGGTTGTTCCTGATAAGGGATTCCTGATAGAGCCTGAAGATCTCTAAGCTGTCCATGATCGAATTCTTCAGGGAGTCAGGGATATTAAATTTGTTGAGTACCGTGTCGATCAGGTTCCTGAGTTCTTCCACGCCCCTGCCAGGATGATATTGTTTAAGCTCTCCGATGAGATTCGATATAAGAACAGAAACGCCCAAACCTCTTCCAGAAAGCATCGATACCAGGACAGGTATCATTGACTCAGGGAGTAAGGTCTTTGAACCATGAGTGGAGTTAAGTCTTTTCGATAATTCAGATATGGTGGTAATATCAGGAGGGATATAACATGCCCGAAAGGTCTTATCAGATGAAAGACTATGAAGGACAGTGTGGAAGATCTTTGTGGCAGTCTTTGCCCTTAGGGATGATGGTGTTAGATAGAGTATTTTAGAGTAATCATTGGTGATGGGTGATGAGTGATGGGTATAAAGACATAAGGCTTCTTTAAATAGGATTTCAGGGTCTGTTGAGTAATAGAGCCTTATCACGCTCAATCCTGTCTTCTCAGTGCCCTTTCAACTGTCCTTATAGCGCAGAATTCTCCACACATGCTACATACCTCATCCTCTGTCGGAGGGATTTCCGCCCTGAGTTCCCTCACCTTTTCTGGGTTGAAGGATAGCGATATCTGCCCTTCCCAATCAAGTTTCTTTCTGCAGAGGGCCATCTGTCTATCCTTCTCGATAGCCGAGGGTATGCCTCTCGCTATATCTGCGGCATGAGCTGCTATCTTCAGGGCTATTACTCCTTCAATCACATCATTTATGTCAGGTAATCTTATATGTTCTGAAGGGGTCACATAGCAAAGGAAATCAGCGCCAGCAGCACCTGCTATAGCACCACCTATGGCAGCAGCGATGTGGTCATAACCCATTGCAATATCCGTAACGAGAGGGCCGAGGAC
>JBKBUA010000046.1:0-7475 GCA_046290845.1 Thermodesulfovibrionales bacterium | reverse complement strand
TAGAACGGAGCGCCCTTGCATATCTCCTTCTGTATCCTGATATTCAATTCTACCTGATTGAGGGGTACATGGCCAGGTCCTTCGATTATGGTCTGCACACCCACTGTTAAGGCATAATCATGGAGTTCGCCTATCGTGAGCAATTCTTCAACCTGTGCCCTGTCTGTTGCATCGGCAAGACAGCCTGGCCTTAGGCCATCACCGAGACTCAGTGTCATATCATACCTCTTTGCTATCTCAAGTAGCCTGTCAAAATTTTCGTATAAAGGGTTTTCTCTGTCATTGTAGATCATCCATTCGAGGAGAAAGGCGCCGCCCCTGCTGACAATATCGAGTATCCTTCCTTCTTCCCTGAGTCTTTCTATTGCCTTTCTTGTCAGTCCTGAATGAACCGTTATGAAGTCAACACCCTCTTTGGCTTGACCTTCAATTACATCAAAGAGATCATCAACAGTCATATCAGCTATCCTTCCGTATCTCTCTGAGGCTGCAACCATTGCCTCATATATCGGAACAGTGCCAACAGGGATTGGTGATTCACTGAGGAGCGCCCGTCTTATCTCTTTAATAGGTCCACCTGTGGAAAGGTCCATGACAGCGTCAGAACCGTATTTCACAAGGGCCCTTAATTTTTCCATCTCTTCTTCTACAGAGACCTTATCCTTTGATGTACCTATATTTGTATTTACCTTTACCCTCATTCCCCTTCCAATGCCAACGGGTCTGATGGCATGTTGATTATTCCTTGCTATGACAGTCCTGCCGTCAGCTATGTCACGGGTCAGATCCTCAACAGGAATACCCTCGGTTAATGAGACCTCCTTGAATTCGTCAGTGATGATGCCCCTTTTTGCTAATTCTATCCTTGTCATCTCAAACACCTCAAAAATTTTTCTGCTGCATCTTTAATATTATCTGCACCGAGTATAGCTGATATAACAGCCACACCCTTTGCACCGCTGCCAATAACCTCCTTTATTGTGTCAGGTTTGATACCACCTATTGCAAGAACGGGTAAAGAGACAGAGGAGCAGACCTTTTTCAAGGTATTTAAACCGAGGGGTTCTCCATACCCTGCCTTCGATGGTGTATAAAAGACAGGCCCCAGTGTAATGAAATCAGCGCCCTCTTTTTCTGCCTCTATAGCCTCAGCAACCGAATGGGTCGATACCCCAATAATAAGGTCATTAGAAACCCTCCTCACTGCTGATGGTGGGATACTATCTCTACCAAGATGGACGCCATCAGCACCAACAGCAATAGCCACATCAACCCTGTCATTGATGAAAAGCAATGCTCCGTATCGTTTAGTTAAATCCCTCATCCTGTAAGCCAGATCGAGGAGTTCTCTGATCTTCAAATCCTTTTCCCTTAATTGCACGGCTCTCACCCCACCACTCAATGCCTCCTCGACCGCACTGAGTATACCATTATCGCGAACCACTCTCCTGTCTGTTATTAGGTATAACTTAAAATCTATCACACCACACTCTCAAGCCAGAGGAATAGGATATTCTCTATTAGAAATGTTATACCAGCGAGAACCCACATCGTTGTCTCGATAACCTTTGGTCTTGCCTTTATGACATTCAATATACCAAAGATGATTAAAAACCATATTACAGATGCCCATTTTAGGTTCCAGGGCGATACCCAGAGGACGAGGAAAGATATAAAGATACCGAGAGCAAGAAAGGGTATCCAGAGATACCACCTGTCAACCTCCTTCTTTTTCATTCTCCTTGCCCTGAGCGCACCGAAGAGATAAACCTGCCACCAGGCTCCCATAAAAAAGAAAAGCACTCCGTATCTGTCCAGCCTCGCCAGGGTTAGTTCCTGTAAGGGGAATTTTTTTGTCTCCATAGCCCATATGGTAAACAAGAATATGGCAGGGATAAGAGCCATGAAGACAAAACCCGAAAAATCGAGAAGATAGGAACCGAGCGGCGTCTCTGGTCTGTTCCTCCTTTCATCCTTTGCACACATTAAAAATTCCATCCCAAGCATAACAGGAACCACAAGATAGACCAGTTCCTGATACCTGTAAGCCTCCATATCATTACCTCCCCTTTAATGATAGTCATCGGGCTATAGACCGATGCAGGTTTTGCTTTATGACTCTCTTTAATTTGCGGATTTTCTATAGCCGGTTACCTTCATCAAAGCATGCCCTCAATCGGACTACTTGCAGTGGCATACAATCTTTTTGGTATCCTTCCTGCCCTATAAGCAAGCCGCCCTGCTAAAACAGCATGCTTCATAGCCTCTGCCATGGCGATCGGATCCTTTGCACCAGCAATCCCTGTATTGATAAGTACAGCGTCGCAGCCCAGTTCCATGGCTACCGTCGCATCCGATGCCGTTCCCACACCGGCATCGACTATAACAGGTATCTTCACAGTCTCAAGGATTATTTTTATGTTGTAAGGATTTCTAATTCCGAGGCCTGAACCTATAGGTGCACCGAGGGGCATGACAGCAGCAGCGCCTGCGTCTTCAAGCTTCTTTGCCACTATAGGGTCGTCATTAGTGTAGGGAAATACAATAAATCCTTCCTTAACGAGTGTCCTTGTTGCCTTAATAAGGCCTTCTGTATCAGGGAAGAGGGTCTTTTCATCACCGATGACCTCGAGCTTTATCATATCCGATATTCCTGCCTCCCTGGCAAGTCGTGCATAGCGCAGGGCATCGTCAACATTATAGCAGCCTGCGGTATTGGGAAGTATCTTGTACTTTTTAGGGTCTATATAGTCGAGCAGATTCTCTGAGTCCCTGTTCAGGATGTTTACCCTTCTCACTGCAACAGTTACAACATCTGTCCCTGATGCCTCAATAGCCTTTTTTGTCTCCTCAAAGTCCTTATATTTTCCAGTTCCCACCCAGAGGCGAGAACGAAACTCTATACCATTTATTACCAGCTTATCATCCATTATTCCTCCTCCAACAAAGTTCACTATCTCTACATTGTCTCCGTCCCTGAGAGGAAAATCCTTATATTCTGCCTTCTTTAAGATCTTCATGTTGACCTCAACAGCGACCCTCTCAGGAATAAGTCTGAACTCTTCAAGTAGAGCAGAAACTGTTGATGCTCCTGTTTCTATTATATTTCCGTTAACCTTCAGTCTCATCTTCAGCTAAATAAAAAAGCCGCCTTCCCGGTAGGATGCGGCCTCACTCGTTATTGCTTAAAACCCATCCCTACGACGGCATTATCCGTATCAGGTTCAAGGGGTCTCCTCCTCATGGAGGACTCTCAGGCGCTATGGCCTCCCCCGGGATAGTTTAAATATAACTTATGGGGAGAAAAACTGTCAAACATCGAAAATCAAAAAAGCATGCCCTGACCCTTTATATCTGGAGATTTAACCTGCCCATTATGTGATTGGGCCTCAGAACCGGGGTTATTTAATCCTTCGACAGGCTCAGGATGTCCTTCGACAGGCTCAGGATGTTCTTCGAAGATCCTTATTCTTCCATATACCCCATCATAACCTGGTGATATATAAATCCTTCCCTTGCGCATTCTTTCTATGGCTTCTCTTATCAGGGATGTTGAAGCCTCTTCAATATCCTTAGGTGGCGTCTCCATCAGTATCCTGAATTCGCTGCCAAGTTTACTGATGAGATTGAAGTATTCTGCCTCGACCCTCTTCGTATTTACCCCTGTCCTGAATACCTCAGAGAGTATCTCAATTAAAGGGATGATAGAGTAGTAAATTGGTGCATTAAGAGGTTTAAACCCTATCGGTCTGTCCGCAAGCCTTTCAACCCTGTTCATAACACCAACCGTTACCCTTTTACCACAAACGGGGCAGAGATAATTGTGTCTGATTGTCTCTGCTGGTGATAACCTGATTTCACAGGGCCTGTGACCATCGTAATGATACTTTCCCTCCTCGGGAAAGAATTCTATCGTGCCTGCGAAACCGATCTTTTCTTTTACCGCCTTTATAATAGCCGGGTAGGATACCTCTGTGTCGAATATATTTGCCTCTCTTCCTATCTTTGAAGGTGAATGGGCATCAGAATTTGACATCAGGGTTATCCTGTCCAGTGAAGAAAGCCTCCAGTTCATTGAGGGATCAGAGGACAGGCCTGTTTCAATGGCATGAATATGCTGTGTGAGTTCTTCGAAACATTCCTCTAAAGAGTCAAAACCTGACTCTGAACCAAATACCGAGAAATGGGGTGTCCATGCGTGAGCAGGAACGAAAAGGGCATCAGGACTACAGTGAAGAACAATCCTGAGAAGGTCCTTTGCATCAAGACCAAGGATTGGCCTGCCGTCAGCGCTCAGATTTCCAATTCTCGCTAACTCTCTGTTCAGTCTCTCTGCTGAGGTGAAGTCAGGCAAATAAATTATCGAGTGGATCTTCCTTATCCTTCCCTTTTTTGAATAGATGCAACTGATCTCAGCAGAAAGCATAAAGAATACATCGGACTCGCAGGATTCAGGGACCGAATTCCTCGATTTGTCCTTTAACTGGTAAAGACCATTATCAGAGGGCTGTAATTTTTCCTTTATCTCCTTAAACCATTCTGGGTGGGTGAGATCACCGGTTCCTATCACCTTTATCCCTTTTATCTGTGCCCATCGAGAAATCTCCTCTAAGGTCATGTCCTTGCTTGTTGCGCGAGAATATCTCGAATGTATATGCAGGTCTGCTATGAATGACATGAGGGATTATACCATATGGAAACTTCCCCATGCTTAGTGGTTACTAAGGTTGAATTTTTTTTCTCAACTAAGTTACTCTATTAAGCTACTTAATTTATTTTCACAATTTTAGGAGGTTTTTATGGCTAAGGGGGCTAAGAAATACGTTTATTTTTTCGGTGCAGGAAAGGCCGATGGAAGGGCCGATATGAAGAACCTTCTCGGAGGTAAAGGGGCAAATCTTGCTGAAATGACAAACCTTAAGATTCCTGTGCCTCCTGGCTTTACCATAACGACGGAGGTCTGCACCCTTTACTATAAGAATAATAAGAAATATCCAAAGGAATTGAAATCTCAGGTGGATGCTGCAATGAAGAGGGTGGAAAAGATAATGGGCAAGAGATTTGGAGACCCCGATAATCCTTTACTCGTCTCTGTCAGATCCGGTGCGAGGAGTTCTATGCCTGGAATGATGGAGACGGTCCTTAATATCGGACTTACAGAGAGCACCATACCTGGGCTGATTAAGAAGACAAAAAACGAACGTTTCGTTTATGATGCCTACAGAAGACTTCTGATGATGTACTCCGATGTTGTTATGGAGAAGGCAGCAGGCATCGAACCGCCAGAAGGAGAGGCCATAAGACAGAAGCTCGAACATGCCCTCGAGGCAATGAAGAAGATGAAGGGATACAAGAATGATACTGACCTTACTGCCGATGATCTCAAGATTCTATGCGACGAATTCAAGGCAATAATAAAACACACCCTCGGTAAGGATTTCCCCGATGATCCCTGGGAGCAGTTATGGGGTGGAATTGGCGCTGTCTTCCAGTCCTGGATGGGAAAACGAGCCGTCTCTTATCGTAAGATCGAGAAGATACCCGATGATTGGGGAACGGCAGTGAATGTTGTAGCAATGGTCTTTGGTAATACAGGAGATAATTCAGGTACAGGTGTTGCCTTTACAAGAAATCCTGCCACAGGTGAAAATGTCTTTTACGGAGAATGGCTTCCAAATGCTCAGGGAGAGGATGTTGTGGCAGGGATCAGGACTCCTTATCCAATAAATAAGGCGAGCAGGTCTCAGGAATCTGCTAACCTGCCTTCCCTCGAAGAGACAATGCCAAAGGTTTATAAGCAGCTTGTTGATATAAGGAATAAACTGGAAAGGCATTATAAGGATATGCAGGACATCGAGTTTACTATTGAAGATGGTAGGCTCTGGATGCTGCAAACAAGGGTTGGAAAACGTAACCCCCAGGCAGCGATTAGAATGGCTGTGGAGATGGCGAAGCAGAGATTGATAAATAAAGAAACAGCCCTTCTCAGGATAAAGCCTGAGCAGCTGGATATACTTCTTCATCCCAGTGTAGCGCCTGTGGCTGAGAAAAAGGCTGTACTTTTAGCAAAGGGACTTCCTGCTGGCCCCGGTGGTGCGACAGGAAGGGTTGTTTTTACTGCCGATGATGCAGAGGCATGGGCAAAAAGGGGTGAAAAGGTTATCCTCGTCAGGAATGAAACCTCTCCTGAGGATGTCCACGGTATGCATGCTGCTGAGGCTATATTAACCGCAAAAGGTGGGATGACTTCTCATGCTGCCCTTGTTGCAAGGGGATGGGGAAAGTGTTGTATAGTTGGATGCTCTGATCTTAATATAAACGTACATAAGAAGGAGATTTATGTTAATGATAGGGTTTTGAAGGAAGGAGACTGGATAACATTGAATGGCACCCTGGGGAATGTATATGAAGGGAAGCTCGACCTCCTGCCTGCTGACCCTGATAAGAACCTCTATTATAAGGAGTTGATGAAATGGGCAGATCAGACGAGACAACTCAGGGTTAGGACAAATGCCGATACACCTGAGGATGCTTCAACGGCGAGAAGGTTTGGAGCTGAAGGGATAGGTCTTTGCAGAACAGAGCATATGTTCTTTGCACCTGACAGGATTAAGGCAATGAGGGAGATGATACTATCCGATACAGAGGAGGAAAGGAGGAGGGCCCTTTCAAAACTCCTTCCCATGCAAAAGGGTGATTTCATTGGAATCTTCAGGGCCATGGCAGGTTATCCTGTTACTATAAGGCTTCTCGACCCACCTTTGCACGAGTTCCTTCCCCATACAGAGGCTGATCTGAGGGAGCTTGCCGAGGAAATGGGTGTGCCCTTCGAAAGACTTAATGAGAAGAATAAATCCCTTCATGAGTTCAATCCAATGCTCGGGCACAGGGGATGCCGTCTCGGCATCACTTATCCTGAGATATACGAGATGCAGGCTCAGGCTATAATGGAGGCTGCCTGTGAACTTGCAAGGGAAAAGGTAAAGGTTATCCCAGAGATAATGATTCCCCTTGTTGGTCATGTAAATGAGCTTCAGAAGATGAGGGAGGTCGTAGTTTCTGTGGCCGAAAGGGTTCAGAAAGAATACAGGATTAAGGTGCCATACACGGTTGGCACGATGATCGAACTTCCGAGGGCCTGTGTTACATCAGATGAGATAGCCACCGTGGCTGATTTCTATTCCTTTGGCACAAATGACCTTACCCAGACTGTTTATGGTCTATCGAGGGATGATGCAGGGAGATTCCTACCCTTTTATATAGAGAAGGGACTTTTGAAGGAAGACCCCTTCATCACGATTGATCAGGAGGGTGTGGGTGCCCTTATGAAGATAGCTATTGAGAAGGGAAGAAAGGTAAAGAAGGACCTCAAGATGGGTATATGTGGAGAGCATGGAGGGGAACCTAAATCAGTTGAATTCTGCCATAATATAGGACTGAATTATGTAAGTTGTTCGCCCTTCAGAGTTCCTATT
>JBKBUA010000045.1:11594-14187 GCA_046290845.1 Thermodesulfovibrionales bacterium | reverse complement strand
AATGACCGATAGCGTAAGGTTTTTTGATTCCTATCGGCAAACTATGATAAAGATGCTCTCTTGACATTTTTTTAAATGAGGACTATAATTATCCTGTATTTAGATTTTTTAATTATGATAAAATGAAACAAAGGCCCCGTGAGGGGCATTTAAACCCGGAAATATAGGGGGGAAATTATGGATGACTATCGTTATGACTACCAGACAGTGAAGGGTTTTATTGTCTCTTCTATCTTCTGGGGTGTTGTGGGGATATTGATAGGCCTCTGGATATCATTACAGATGTGGTATCCATCAGCCAATATCCCACCCTACTTCACCTTTGGAAGATTGAGGGTCGTTCACACCAATGGCCTTGCCTTTGGCCTTGGAGTGGGTGCCATCTTTGGCATATTCTATTACATAACATTGAAGCTCTGTAGAAGGCCACTCGCCTTTCCAAAACTCGCAAGATTCCATCTCTATCTATTCAATGCAGCCATTGCCCTTGCAGCCTTGAGCCTTTTTGCAGGTTATACACAATCTCTTGAATATGCTGAGCTTGAATGGCCACTGGATATTGGAGTGGTAATCCTCTGGGTAATCTTTGCGATTAATATCTTCGGCACGATTCTTAAAAGAAGAGAGGAACAGATGTATATCTCACTCTGGTATATCGTTGCTACAGTGATTGCTGTTGCGATTCTCTATATTATTAATAATCTTTCCATTCCAGCAGGGCTACTTAAATCCTATCATCTCTTTGCAGGTGTTAATAGTGCAAATGTGCAGTGGTGGTATGGTCATAATGCAGTAGGATTTGTCTTCACGACTCCCATACTTGCCATGTTCTATTACTTCCTTCCAAAATCAACAGGACTTCCCATTTATAGCCACAGGCTCTCTATTATTGCCTTCTGGTCACTTGTCTTTGCCTATCTATGGACAGGTGCCCATCATCTTGTCTATACTCCGCTACCTGACTGGATACAGACATTAGCAATTGTGTTTACCATTTTCCTTATCGCACCTTCCTGGGGTTCTGTTGTTAATGGCTACTATACGGTTGGTCAGGACTGGGAAAGGGCAAAGAATAGTTATCTTACAAAGTTCTTTATTCTCGGAATAACCTTCTACGGACTACAGACTGTTCAGGGACCAACTCAGGGTTTAAGAATTGTAAGCCAGTTGATACATTACACAGACTGGGTCCCTGGTCATGTCCATATGGGAACAATGGGCTGGGTCACAATGACTACCGCTGCCTCAATCTACTACATAATCCCTAAGATCTATGACACAGAGATTCACAGCATTAAGATAGCAAATATCCACTTCTGGCTTGTCCTTATTGGTCAGCTCATATTCTCTATTACGATGTGGATAACTGGTATTCAACAGGGTGCATTACAGAAGGCGGTTAATCCTGATGGAAGCCTTAAATATACAATGGTCGAGATAATCTCAAAGAACTATCCATACTGGGAGATGAGAACTGTTGGTGGGATTATATTCACAATTGGTATGCTTTTCTTTATCTATAACATCTATATGACGATCAAGAAGGGCAAGGCCCTTCAGCAGGCATAGGAGGTGAAACATGGCTGGACTTCATGATACATTGCATAAAAGACCTGTAATATTTGCACTCCTTGCAACAGCAGCGGTACTTGTGGGAACTATTGTCACTATGCTTTATCCAATGCTGAGACCCGAGATGCATCCGAAGCTCGAAAACCTCAAGCCCTATACAGCACTTCAACTTGCTGGAAGGGATATATACCAGAGGGAGGGATGCTTTTACTGCCATACTCAGACCGTAAGGCCATTAAAAACAGAGGTTCTCAGATATGGTGAATATTCAAAGGCTGGTGAGTTTGCCTATGACCATCCATTCCTCTGGGGTTCTAAGAGGACAGGGCCTGACCTCGCAAGGATTGGTGGCAAATATCCTGATGCCTGGCATTACAGGCATATGGAAAATCCCCGTGCATTCTTCAAGGAATCTAATATGCCCTCTTATGCCTTCCTGAAGGATAGAAAGCTTGATCCCGAAGAGGTGGAAAGGCATATGAAGGCACTTGACTTCCCCTATACAAAGGAGGATATAGAGGCATTAAAGGATAAGACAGAGATGGATGCAATAGTTGCCTATCTTCAGGTGATAGGGACTGCTGTGAAGAAAAAGGAGGTTCAGGTTGAGGCAAAGGTTGTAGAAGAAAAGAACCCCCTTTCAGGAAAACCTGAGGCGATTAAAAAGGGAAAAGAGATTTATGAGAAAAACTGTCAGGTATGCCATGGTGATGACGGAAAAGGCGGCATAGGCCCTTCATTAAGAGACAATGTATGGCTTGGTAAGGAAGGTGAAATAAGTGATGGCAAGCTCTTCTCCATAATTGCTGATGGAACTCAGGCTGGAATGCCACCATTTGGCACACAGATTGATAAAGATGGTATCTGGTCAGTTGTTTCATATATTAGAACCCTTCAGGAAAATAAATAGGAGGTGTAATATGGCTGAAGAACTTGATAGCTTAAAGGAGTTTGAAACAGAGGAGACATTAAGAAGAAGGATACCGATTGGATGGCTCATACTCTTCTGGGCATTGATACT
>JBKBUA010000045.1:8882-11494 GCA_046290845.1 Thermodesulfovibrionales bacterium | reverse complement strand
ATATACTATTTTGCATCCTATACACCAGGAATAAGTGGCTGGTCACAGGAAAAGGCATTCTTAGAGCAGGTAGAGCAGAAACAATAGGAGGGGAAATGGATATAACAATCATTGCAACCATTGGTTTTACGAGCCTTGCAGCACTGGGCATACTCTATCTATTCTTCTCAATGAGGAAAAAATGACAGAAACACTTTATCTGCTTTTTGGGCTGAGCCTTGTTATAGCCCTTGCTGTGACAATTATATTTTATTACTCAAAGAAGAGACATAAAAAAGTGGAGGAGCCAAAATACAGGATGCTCGATGATGATTAGGTCCATTCAGGCATGGAGGAGGCTTGTGAGGCTTCTCCATGCCATCCTTCTTCTTGGTATACCCTTTTTAAAGATAAACGGTCAGAGCGCCCTGAGGTTTGATATACCGAGCCTCAGACTTTATTTCTTTGGCACTGTGTTATGGATGGATGAGTTTTTTATCGTCCTTGTGGCAACTCTGTTTCTCACATTTCTAATAGTTTTTATTACTGTTGTCTTTGGAAGGGTATGGTGCGGATGGCTCTGTCCTCAGACAGTTATAAGTGATATAACAGGATTTGTTGAGAAGGCGTATAGGAAGGGTATTATCTATAAAATAGCAGCATATGGAACAACTCTTTTAATAAGCGTGATAATAGGTGCAAGCCTCATATGGTATTTTGTGTCTCCCTATGAATTCTTTGAGAGATTAATGGCATGGCAACTTGGAAAGGTCATATGGGGATTCTGGATAGTATTGACTGCAATCCTCTTTTTAAATTTCACCCTTGTAAGGAGAAGATTCTGTGCAACGGTCTGTCCCTATGCAAGGGCTCAGGGCATGCTCTTTGATAATAAGACCCTCATCATCGCCTTTGATAAAAGAAGGCAGGATGAATGCATGGACTGCAGGGCCTGTGTACAGGTCTGCCCTGTAGGAATAGATATAAGAAAGGGAGCAAATATCGCCTGTATAACTTGTGCTGAATGTGTTGACAAATGCGGAGAGATATTCAGTAGAAAGGGCAAGCAGGGACTTATAAACTATTTCTTTGGTGAGCCAGGAACAGGAGGAAGGATAATAAGACAGAATGCAGTCATAACTGGAATACTTACTATCCTGTCATTACTATTTCTCGTCTATCTTACAGGCATCCGTAAGGGCTTTGATATAACGATAATTCCTGATTATAATTTCAAGCCGAGACTGACTGAAAAAAACGAGATAATAAACTCCTTTATTGTATCAATTGAAAACAGAAAAAAAGACGATGAAAGGATAATTATTAAGGCGGTTGATGTAAAGGTGGTACCAGATACTATCCAGATTAAGGCAGGAGAATTAAAGAGAATCAGGATAATTGTGATAGCCAGGGGAGAGATAAATTCTGTGACCCTCTCTTTCATACCAGAAACGCGTAAGGAGACGATCTCAAAGGAGATAACCTTAATAAGACCATGAAGACACTTGTGATTATCGTGACAATAATAGGTCTTTCTGTAGTAATAGGTTCTATAATAGTGGGCAGGATGGTCTTTGAGGGAAAGGTTGTTGATAAACCCTACGAGACAGGACTCATGTATGATGAGATGGAAAAGGCAAAGGAAAAATTGAGGTTTGAGTTATTAAAGAATGATTTTCATACAGGAGAAAATGAGATAATATTTACACTGAAGGATAATCTTGATGGACCGATTACATATCCTCAACTTACACTCACCATTACCAGACCATCAACAGGTGCATTTGATAGGGAATATCAGGCAAATCTAATTGAGTCTGGTAAATACAGGGCAAAGGTAAATATACCTTTTTATGGCTACTGGGATATAAGGCTCAGTATCATCTGGAAACAGAAACCTGTTATCTTAGAAAAAAGGATATATGTGAAGCCTTAAGCTAAAGAGAATCTTTCCTGTAAGGAGGTAAAGGATGTTTAAAAAGACAATAGTGTTAATTCTATCGGTTCTCCTTGTTGGAGGCATTGCCTTCTCACAGCAGACCAAGAATCCCTATTCAGGTAACCCCGCGGTTGTAAAGGAAGGCGCAGAGATATTCAAGAAGAACTGCGAAGCCTGTCACGGCCCTGGAGGAAAGGGTGATATATGCCCTGACCTCACGAAGAAGACAAAGAAATATGGCAATACTGATGCTGACCTATTTTTAACCATCTCCAGGGGCAGACCTGGCGGGATGCCTAACTGGGATAATACCCTCGGGACAGACAGGATATGGAAGGTAATAACCTATATAAGGAGTATAGAGAAATGAGATCCATAATTATGCTACTTCTTTTAAGCCTTTCCTTTTTAATAGCCTGCTCAAAAAATAATCCCTTTATAGGAAATCGCGAGGCTATCAAGGAAGGCGCAGTTCTTTACAAGAATAACTGCGAGAGGTGCCATGGACCAGAGGGAAGCGGTGGTGTTTGTCCGAACCTGACTGACAGGAACTGGATATACGGTGGCAGGGATGGAGATATCTTCAGTTCTATTTCCTCTGGCAGGCCTGGAGGCATGCCGGCATGGAAAGGCATTCTTAAAAAAGAAGAGATATGGAAGATTATTGCCTATATAAGGACACTTGAAAAATAAG
>JBKBUA010000045.1:4337-8784 GCA_046290845.1 Thermodesulfovibrionales bacterium | reverse complement strand
TGCTTGACATAGAGCCAAAGCCTCTACAGGCCTTCAGGGAGACAGAATTTATTGTAACTATTACAAAAACGGATAATGTCCCTGAGGAGTTAATTCTTGACCTCACTATGCCAGGGATGTTCATGGGTAAAAATCAGGTTATCTTAAAAAGGGTTGAGAAAAACAAATATAAAGGCACAGGTGTAATACCCCGATGTCCCAGTGGAAAGACCCTCTGGCAGGCGGATGTATTAATACCAAAAGAGGGAAGCGTCAATTTCAAATTCCATGTTAAGTAATGATTCCGTTTACCTCCTTATGCTTGGCACCGGTTTTTTTGGAGGATTTGGCCATTGTGTAGCTATGTGCGGTCCTTTAATTGCAACCTACACGCTCACCATTCAAGCATCACCTCTTGAAAGGCTTAAACCCTATTTCATATATCATTCAGGAAGACTCATGAGTTATAGCCTTATAGGTGGCTTTATGGGTCTTACAGGTTCCTTTGTGGCAACTGTAAAGGTCTTCTCTCATATCCAGACAATAGCCATGGCAGTTGCAGGCATACTCATGATACTAACAGGGCTTTCAATCTTCAGACTGACCTCTTCGCCAATCCATTCCTTCACATTTTTAAAAGGACTTATAAAGGTCATGAAGGGCATATCAGAATCAGGCGGCATAGGTGGTCTCTTTCCCCTCGGTCTCATTAATGGCATTATCCCCTGTGGTCTTTCCTATACAGCCTTTATTGCTGGAGCGGGAATTGGTGCATCAGAGGCGAACCCTGTTACAGGATTTTTAAAGGGGATGTCCTTACTATTAATCTTCGGACTTGGCACCCTGCCTTCACTACTTTTCCTGAGCCTGCTTGTATCAAAGGGCGCAGCAATTATAAGAAAGAGATTTTATAGCATTGCAGGTATATTTATGATTGTATCAGGTGCGATATTTATTTACAGGGCATTTCATTGGTGATAGGTGATAAGTAATGAGTAATGAGTTAAAAGAGAGAGAACAGAGATTATGTTCTCATTGTCTCGGAGAGGTTAATCCAGAAGATGCCATTTACGATGAGATTAATGGCAAAAAACTGGTTTTTTGCTGCACAGGCTGTGACGCCATCTACAGGCTCATTCATGAACAGGGACTTGATGAATTCTATGAAAAAAGGCTTGGCTGGCGTCCTGGCAGGCCAGAGATAAAAGAAGTGAGGGAAGAAGAATTCAGTGAATTTATAAAGCAGATATCAGAGAATCATCATGAGTTAGAATTCATTATCTCGGGTATAAGATGTGCATCCTGTATATGGCTCATTGAGCATCTCATTAAAAAATCAGAGGGTATCATAGATATGAGGGTTAATTATGCTACCCACAGGGCAAGGCTCAGATGGAATCCTCAAAAGATAGACCTTAATGAGATATTAAAAAAGATAACCTCCCTAGGCTACATACCAAAACCAGCTTATACTGCAGAAGGAGAAGATGAATTAAGGAGAGAAAAAAGGGACCTCCTCATAAGATTTGGTACTGCCTCCTTCTTTTCCATGCAGCTTATGATCTATACCTCTGCCCTCTATGCAGGATATTTTCAGGGCATTGAAGAGACCTACAGAAGGCTTTTTCAAATAATAGCCTGGGCACTGGCAACGCCAGTGATGTTTTACTGTGGCTATCCCTTTATGAAGAATGCCATCAGGGGACTAAGGAACAAAACCTTCAATATGGATGTCCTTATATTCCTTGGCTCTTTCAGCGCCTATGCCTATAGCGTGGCCATAATTATTTTAAATATTCTTCAGCCTTCATCCCGCCCCTTTGCGGTACTTCAGCCTTCTAAGGCAGAGGTTTATTTTGACACATCCTCAATGATAATAACCCTTATATTGCTTGGAAGGTTCATTGAACAGGGTGCAAAGGTCAAGGCCTTCTCAGTGATTCAGGCACTTCTTGGACTTCAGCCAAAGGAGGCAAGGCTCATCAGTGATTCTGAAGAGGTGAGCGTTAAGATTAATGAGCTTAAAGAAGGAGACAGGATAATTATAAAGCCAGGGGAAAGGATTCCTGTTGATGGAGTGGTTATTGAAGGTCATTCAGAGGTGGATGAATCAATGCTTACAGGAGAGTCAATGCCTGTATTGAAGCCCCCTGGTTTAGAGGTATTCGCAGGAACGCTGAATATAAATGGACGATTGATTGTAAGGGTAAAGACAGTAAAGGACACAGTGCTTTCAAAGATAACAGAGGCTGTTCTTGAGGCTCAGGCAAGGAGGGCAAGGATACAGGGCATTGCTGACAGGGTTACAGGATGGTTCGTGCCCTTTATAATCCTGACAGGTCTTCTTACCTTTATCTACTGGTCAATTAATGGTGATTCAAAGATTGCCCTCATGAATGCAGTATCTGTGCTTGTTATAGCCTGTCCCTGTGCCCTCGGTCTTGCAACCCCCCTTGCAATGCTTACAGGCTCAACAAGATTATACTCTTCAGGCATAATTATAAAAGAAGGCAATGTAATAGAACAGATTGCCCATGCTGATACTATATGCATTGACAAGACAGGTACACTCACAGAGGGAAGGCCAGAGCTTCTTGAGATAATAGCCTATGATAGAACAAAAGAGGAACTTCATATCATAGCAGCATCCCTTGAACAGGCCTCAGAGCATGTGATTGCAAAGGCAATAACAAAGGGTGTGAAAAGGGATAAACTGATTTCAGTGAGCGATTTTCAGTCCTTTTCAGGACTCGGTGTAAAGGGAATTATAGATAAGGACAGGGTAGTCATAGGAAACATGAGATTTCTTGAAGACTCAGGTGTAATTATCAATAAGAAACAGAAAGAGGATTTCCTGAACTTCTCAGAAAAGGGATATACCATTATAGGCATTGCCATAAATAATACTTTAAGCGGCTGGCTCATAATCTCTGATAAGGTAGCTCCTGGTGCAGGCGATGTGATAAAAGAATTAAAGAGACTCAAAAAAAAGGTTATACTCCTTACAGGTGACCATGAAAAGGTTGCCATTGAGACTGGCAAAATACTTGGCATAGGAGAGATTTATGCAGAGGTCCTTCCTGTTGAAAAGTCAGATATTATAAAGAAATTTAAAAAGGCCAAGAAAAAGGTTATGATGGTTGGAGATGGCATAAATGATGCCCCGGCCCTCACAGAGGCAGATGCCGGGATTGCAACAGGAGGTGCTACTGATATAGCCATGGAGAGTGCAGGTGCTGTGCTTATGAGAAATGATATAGGGCTACTGATACCTTTAATCAGGATTTCACAAAAAACCCTCTCAATAATCAAACAGAACCTGTTCTGGGCATTCTCTTATAACATAATTGCGATTCCCCTTGCAGTATCAGGAAGGATTCATCCCATAATATCAGCAATACTGATGGCAACAAGCTCACTCATGGTAGTGGGAAACTCCCTGAGACTGAGGAGATAGTATGTGGACTATTGTATTTCTCATATTCCTTGCCCTCTGTCTTGGCCTTGGTGCCTGGTTTTTATTCCTCTGGGCTGTAAAGAGCGGTCAGTATGAAGATACGGAGAGACCAAAGTATAGGATGCTTGAGGATGAGGAAGAGAAGAAAAGGGACGAATCTCGATTATGAAAATTGATGAAATAAAGGTTATCTAAGATTTAGAATGGAGTTCTTTATCTTGAAGTCCTTTCACATCGCAGTAAATCTCTCCATCTTCACATCCTGCACACTCGATCTGAATCACAGAATGCCTTATCCCTAATTCAGAGACCCTTTTTTCGATCTGATTTCGAATTCTATCGGCCTCACTCAGTTTCTGGTCTATAACCTTTACATGTGCAGAAAAGGCTGGCATGCCATGGCCTATAGACCAGATATGGACATCGTGAACCCCTACCACTCCTGGTATCCTGCAGATTAAGGCAATGATTTCTTCAGGGTGAAAACCAAGAGGTGTAAACTCCAGGAATATCCAGAGCGATTCTTTTACAACCCGAATCCCACCTGCAATTATAATCATGCCAATTAGAATGCCAGCAATCGGATCAATCAAAGTCCACCCTGTCAGATATATAATAATGGCTGCGATGATGACGCCTATTGAGGAAAGCGTGTCACCGAGGACATGAAGCCATGCGCTTTTAATGTTAAGGTCCTCGTGATGACCCTTAAGTAAGAATGTCATCAACAGGTTTCCTACAAGTCCGACAATTGCGATTGTTATCATAACTGTTGAGTTTATAAATAGCGGTTCAGTAAATCGCTTATAAGCCTCAAAGAATATAAATATGGCGATTATTACAAGGCTTATACCATTGATAATAGCTGCGAGGATACCGATACGATGATATCCGTAGGTAGCCCTGTAATCAGAGCGCTTACGCATTATAAGGACGGCGATGAGACTGATGGAAAGGGCAAAGGCATCGGTAAGGACATGACCTGCATCGCTCAGAAGGGCGAGACTATTG
>JBKBUA010000045.1:2691-4238 GCA_046290845.1 Thermodesulfovibrionales bacterium | reverse complement strand
ACGGCGATGAGACTGATGGAAAGGGCAAAGGCATCGGTAAGGACATGACCTGCATCGCTCAGAAGGGCGAGACTATTACTCCATATGCCGCCGATAACCTCACCAGCAAAGATGCAAACAGTTATTATTAGACTTAAAAGCAGTCTTCTATACGAAGAGTCAGTCGTCAGAATGTAAGCCCCTCTCTTTCGAGCAACATCTCGGCTAAAAAAGTACCTGGCCTTATCTCTGAATTCTTCAGAAGTTCTACCTTGTCAAGCTCATAATGTTTCACACAGGATGCACAAATATACAACTTTACATCAAGGTCTTCTGTTAAGGTCTTTAAAAGGTCAGCTATGGGTGAGAACTCGTCTTTTTTTTGCCAGGTCAAAGTTTCTGCAAATCCTTTTTTTGCAAGCAGCACGCCTCTATCCATCAGGAATATATCAAGATCAATATCCATGGCCTTCATGTTGGTTGCGAGCTGAAGAGCCCCGGCCACCTTATCAGGGTTGTCATAGGAATGGGTAATGATAAAGACAAATTTTTTCTCTGCCATTTGAAACCTCCCTATTTGTATGTGATAATTTTTGATTATTTTAACCTAAATTACACGAGGTTTACCACAACTTGGAAATCGTCTCTTTTGTAGACGGCTTTAGCCAAGATGCGATTTTTCAAGCAGGCATATTCTCTGGTATGAGAGAGAAGGCGGAGCCCGCCTTCTCATATTATGTAGTATTAGAGGGTTTTTATTTTAATACACTCTGAGCCGCAATCCATTTTTCTTCTTCAGCAGGCAATGCAGTAAGGGTAGCCCATTCGTTCCATGAGCCATCATATATCTTTACATTTTTGTAGCCGAGGATATGCTTTAATACTACATAGGCATGTGCAGCCCTGTCACCGCTATGGCAGTATGTATAAACCGTCTTGTCAGGTGTGATGCCCGCATCTTCAAAGGCCTTCTTAATCTCAGCTGGTGATTTGTATGTCTGTTCATCTTTATTATTTGCAGCGCTGACACCTGTTACATTTATTGCGCCGGGGATATGTCCACCTCGAATAGCTCTTATTTTGTTCCCTGAGAACTCATCTACTGGCCTTGCATCATGTAACACAACAGTCGTATCTTGTCCTAAAACGCTATCCTTTAAGACTGAACTCCATGAAATTAGCATATTTTCATTGGGTCCTGATGTCTTGTATTCAGCCTTTTTACTGACCAATGTAGCCTCTGCTGTTACCTGATACCCCTTTGCCTGCCATGCCTTTATCCCGCCATCAAGAAGTTTGAGCTTACTGGTATCATGGCCGTAAAGCTCCATGATTACGAGAAATCTGCTGGCGAATAACCCGTACTTGTCGTCATAGGCAACGATTATTGAATCATTGTCTATACCGAGACGGGACACGAGATTTAAAAACTGCTCCTTTTGCGGGTATTTGTTTGTAGGGTATCTTGTGGCATCTTCAAGGTCAACATGTCTTGCAACCTTTACTGCTCCGGGAATATGTCCTTTTGAGTACAGATCATGTTTGCTCTGTACATCGACTATAACTAC
>JBKBUA010000045.1:0-2592 GCA_046290845.1 Thermodesulfovibrionales bacterium | reverse complement strand
TCTTGCAACCTTTACTGCTCCGGGAATATGTCCTTTTGAGTACAGATCATGTTTGCTCTGTACATCGACTATAACTACCTTAGGATCATTCATGTGCGCTTTGAGCCAATCAGCATCCACGAGCATCCCTGCCAATGCAGGCGATGCAAGGAAGACTGATACTGCAAGAAAGATCACTAAATATTTTTTGAATCTCATGGTAACCTCCTTTAACTTTTTTTTAATTAGTAAGCAAAAGAAATGCCATGCAGTAACTCTATAAAAAATAAGAAGATTTTCAAATAAGGGAGGATTTCAAAATGGAATATATTTCAAAATGTAATGAAATCTAATCCAGATTATATTTCTTGATCTTTCTCCAGAGAGATGTAGTGCTTATTCCTAAAACCTCTGCAGCCCTTGCCTTTTGCCCCTGAAGACTCTTAAGGGTTCTCTGGATAAAATATTTTTCCACATCCTCAAGGGACACGAGTCCTGAGCAGATATTCTCATATTCGGGAATCTTTGGGTCCCTCGGCAGGTGTATATATTTTAGCTCATTGCCTGTTTCCATCAACACCGCCCTCTCGATCGTATTTTCGAGTTCCCTCACATTTCCTGGCCATGAGTATTCGACAAGCTTTTTCAGAACTGCTGTTGCTATGCTGTCAAACTTTTTGCCGTATTTGTTCGCATACTTGTTTAAAAAATGGAAGGCAAGCATTGGAATGTCTTCTTTTCTCTTTCTTAAGGGTGCAATATCTATAGTGGCCACATTCAGTCTGTAATAAAGGTCTTTCCTGAACCTTCCTGCCTCCACCTCTTTTTCGAGGGGAATATTGGATGCCGCTATTATCCTTACATCACAGGTTACTGGCTCGGTGCCACCCACTCTCAGGAAACTACCTTCCTGTAACACCCTAAGGAGTTTTACTTGAAAGTTTGTTGATGTGGCATTTATCTCATCGAGGAATATGGTGCCTTTATTAACTGCCTCAAATAGCCCTTTTTTCTGGCTATCTGCACCTGTAAATGCTCCCTTTTCATAACCGAAGAGCTCTGCTTCGAGTAATGACTCGGAAAGGGCGCCACAATTTACAGGCAAAAACTTTTCCCTCTTTCTCTTGCTGGCTCTATGTATAAGCCTTGCAACAAGTTCTTTGCCTGTACCTGTCTCACCTTGCAGCAAAACAGTAGTATCGAATGGAGCAATTCTTGAGATTAGTTCCTTCAGTTCATTAATTGCCCTGCTTGTCCCAACGATTTCATCGTATTTGCAGCCCTCGACTTCCCGAAGGAGTCTTTTATTTTCGTGAATTAATTTAATATGCTCTATCGCCCTCTTCAGGAGCATTAAAAAGTCATCAGGCTCAAAGGGTTTCTGGATATAATCGTAGGCTCCCTTCTTCATAGCCTCTATAGCAGAATCTATAGTTCCGTATCCTGTGATGACTATTACTATTATGTCTGGATTGATTTCCTTTGCCTGCTCTAAAATTTGAATACCGTCTACATGGGGCATCTTGAGGTCTGTAATCACGATATCAATCCCTTGATTATTTAAAATCCTTATGGCTTCACGGCTGTCATCGGTGAGTATATGAGGTATTCCTTCTTCCTTAAGAAGATCACCAATGAACTGCCTCATTCTCAAATCGTCATCTACAACAAGTATATTTATTGTTTCCATTTAAACCTCAACGCCCTCTCTTATTTTAAGGGGGAGGGGGGAGTTATTGGCAATGTAATGGTAAATGTTGCGCCATTCCCTTCGGTGCTCTCCACATCTATGGAACCGCCGTGTTCGCTTATTATGCCTGCGGAGATTGAAAGCCCTAATCCTGTGCCTTCACCAACTGGCTTTGTTGTGAAAAAGGGGTCAAATATTCGAGGCCTAATATCTTCAGGAATGCCGGGACCGTTATCTGAAACCTCTATCTTAATAGAATTATTTTCGACAAATGTTTTAATACGTATTTCACCATCATTTTTTATAGCCTGAATGGCATTTAATATAATATTGAGCATTGCCTGCTCTATCTGCCTAACATCGACTCTTGCAGCAGGTACCTGACCGAAATCAGTTATTACATTAATGCCATGCTTTTCTATCTCTGTCTGGAGCAATTTTAGGACATCAGTCAAAATATCATTAATCCAAGCATCCTTCATATTTCTAAGATATGGATTTGATTGCCGCGCAAAGTTCAGCAGCCCCTTTATAATCGCACTGCTCCTCTTTGCCTGTTCAGCGATTATCTCTAACCTCTCTCTCTGTTGTTCATCAAGTTTCTTATTCTTAAGAAGTAGTCTTGCATAACCAAGTATGCTTCCTAATGGTGTATTCAGTTCGTGTGCTATACCCGCAGATAACTGACCCAGGGCTACCAGCTTCTCTGTCCTGTGGTAAACCTCTTGCCTTTGTTTTTCCTCGGTAATGTCCCTGAAGGTGAATACCTTTCCAATGTCTTCACCCTCGCTGTTTTTTACAAGTGCAGAGGTGATAGAAATTATAAGCTGATGATCATCCTTTGTCTTTAGGTTCAGTTCTGTGTTTTTATTCATCTCAATTACAGGCATGCTGCCAGAAAGCATACTAAGGAATTTATCATG
>JBKBUA010000044.1:0-14286 GCA_046290845.1 Thermodesulfovibrionales bacterium | reverse complement strand
ACTGTCTCTTTTCAGTAATTCCTTTCTATCAGCCATTACACACCAATCCTTCAGCCATTGCTGCATTGAGAAGTCTCTTGTCGGCAGCCTCCCGCTCTTCCAGAACAATCTCGGATAACCTTCCAGCGGTCTTGAGCCTACGGTGTGGCTTCAACCCCGACCTTTTTGGAAGTTCAATGAGATTCCTCTCTGCGGCCTTCAGGAGTCTTTTATCCATGTTTTTTTCTTCAGAAAGTGCCTTAATTACAGCTACAGGCGTCCCCCTTTCTGTAATAATAACCTCCTCTCCCTCCTTAACCATATGAATATACTTTGAAAGATTTCCCTTTATCTCCCTGATACCCCTGGTAATCATCTCTCTTCCTCAAATGTAGTTATGTGACATTATAAGTTAAAATGCCATGAAGGTCAATCGCGCACTCAAAGGACAGGAGCAAACAAAGGGAATTTGATGTCATAGCCCTCTGTGATGAGTTGGTCCTTTTAAATGAAACAAAATCTACCCCAAGGATTAATTACATAGATGACTTTATTGTTGCATTAAAGGAATTTTATGATTATTTCCCTGAATACAGGGGCAAAAAGGTCGTGCCTATCTTTGCATCCCTTTATTTACAGGAAGAGGTGATTAATTATCTTACAAAAAAACCGCATCTATGCAATGGCAATAAAGGAAGATACAATGGATTTGTTAAATTTTGAAGACATCCCTGCCCAAAATAGTAAGTCCCCTGACAAAAATTGTCAGTCCAGATAAGGATTTCAAAAAAAATTATCTAATAAAAACAAGGACTTCTGGTCTTAATAAGTCCGGCATAAAGATTGCGTAAAGAAATATGCAAGACCAGATAAAAGGAGGTGATAAAGAAGAACTTAAGCTACAAAAGATTAAAAAAGGATTTAAATCTGGCCTTGCCAGCAAAAATATCTTTAAGAAAGGAGACAAAAGATGTTTGAAACAATTTCAAGGATGAAAAAAGGTCAAAAAGGTTTTACACTTATTGAACTCCTGGTGGTTATAGCGATCATAGGTATCCTGATGGCAATTGCAATACCAGCATATCTGGGTTATCAAAAGAGGGCAAAGTGTAATGCTGCAAGAGAAGCATTTGATGTTGCCTACAGATATGTCCAGGCAGAACTTGCAAAGAGGTCAGCCGGGGACGCTGCAACTACTACCCTTCAGGATGATCTGAATAAAGGCCACAGGAGGAACCCATGGGATGCTACTAAAGATGCTTACGCTGTAGCCACGACTGCTGGGACCGATGGAACAGTTTATATCACACCGTCTGATGCTGGTGACTTGAGTACGATTACTCTTGGCACCCTGATTACTGTAACTGTTCAGGACCCGACAGGTGGGTGTGGGTGGGATAACGACACGATTAGTGGGACAATAACTGTAGAATAATTAAAATTGCGAGGGTTTAGAGAATACACCCCCAAAAAGGGGGTGTATTTTTATATTAGGAGGTTGACAAAAATGGGTAGGAGAGGCAACCCTGGTTTTACACTCGTAGAGTTAATGGTTGTAATAGGTATCATTGCCATACTCTCAGCTATCGCTATACCCCTTTATAGAGGCTATATCAGCAATGCCAAAAGGTCAGAGGCAAAAACCAATCTCCAGTCCTTGAGACTCCTTCTTGAACAGTACTTTGCAGAGAATGGAAGATACTGCCCAGCGACAGACTGTACCAACGAATCGTATGTTTATAAAGAAAATAATGATGGCAGTACTGCTCAAGACACGATTAGACCAAACTATCTTATTGGTTTTGCACCTAAATCTGCTGCAGCAGGAGGACAGGCAGTGCTTTATGACTATTCTATAAGCTTTACAAGCAATACAGCATACATCATAAAAGCAACCCCTGTTAGTAGTAGAGGAGCGCCTCAGGGTAATTTGTGTATAGATCAAGATGGGAACAAAAACATTAGTGGTTGCCTTCCATGGTAGAAGGTATCCACAAGTGTAGGGTATCCGCGCCCCCTCTGCTCTTCTTCATTCATGGGGTTCCTTTGCAGTTAACCCTGACACAGAGTTGCTGGCAATCTCTTTGCCATTGACTGCAATAACAACAAAAACTTCTGATAATTCTGTCTTCCCATTTATGTCACCTGACCCTCACCCTTGCATCAATTTTTGTCAAGTCTTTCTTTTTTTGATGTCTCTTTTCGCCCGATACCTCCACTTACGAAGTGGAAGGGAGAGGCTCTTTTATTTGCATTTAAGACCGATTTTTGATATGCTACTATTAAAAGCCACCAGGAGGTCGAATGCCTGCGACGCTTGAAGAGAGAGTTGCCTATCTTGAGGGTAAGGTTGAGGAGCATTCTTATGCATGGCGGGATTTAAAGGATGCCATTCGTGAGACAAACGAGAGGATTACCCATATGGAGCAGAAATTCGACCAGCGTTTTGCTCAGATTGACCAGCGCTTTGCTCAGATCGACCAGAGGTTTGCCCAGATTGATCAGAGGATAGACAAGCTCTTCTTTTTCATCCTCGCTACACTTGCAAGCTCTCTCGGAGCCATGATTAGCGCCATAGTATCTATATTCAGCCGTTGATATAAATATTCAGCAAGGGAATATTACTTCAAGTCACCCAGGGCATCAAAATTCAGTATATCTATATATTCCCATTTCCTGTAGGCCATTGCATAAATCCTGTTACTTGTCAGGTAATTAACTGTATCCTCTTCAAGCCTCAAAAGAGGCAAATATATTAGGACATAAAGGTCTAAGAGTATCTTGCCACTTAGTAGGTGCGGTCTATTTCAGCGTTGACCCGTTCTGTTATCTGTGATATTCTTTTAATATGCCAGAGGAGATAATAGAAACTCTTTCTGTTAGATTTATGTCTATTATGGACCAAGAGGGGAATGTTGATAATTCCCTTATGCCCTCTCTAACGCCTGATGATATAAAACGGCTCTATGAGTTAATGGTTTTGTCGAGGACCTTTGACCAGAGGGCATTGAGCCTCCAGAGAGAGGGAAGGCTCGGAACTTATGCACCTATTTTTGGACAGGAGGCATCACAGATTGGTAGTGCCTACGCAATCAAACAGACAGACTGGGTATTCCCTTCCTTCAGGGAGATGGGAGTCTACATTACTCTCGGTTATCCCTTATATATGCTTCTTCAGTACTGGGCAGGTGATGAGAGGGGTGCGAGGTCTCCTGATAATCTCAACATCTTTCCTGTCTGCGTGCCTGTGGGCACACAGGTTCCCCATGCTGTTGGAGCGGCTATGGCCGCAAAATACAAAAAAGATAATATAGCTGTTGTCTGCTATTTTGGCGACGGAGGTACCTCAAAGGGAGATTTCCACGAAGGGCTGAATATGGCAGGCGTATTCAAGCTACCCGTGGTCTTTATCTGCCAGAACAACCATTGGGCAATATCTGTGCCGAGACAGAGGCAGTCCGCGTCAAAGACCCTTGCACAGAAGGCCTTTTCTTATGGATTCGAGGGGATTCAGGTCGATGGCAATGATGTCTTTGCAGTTTATAAGGCAACAAAGGAGGCCCTGGAAAGGGCAAGAAGAGGGGAGGGGCCAACCCTTATAGAATGCGTTACCTACAGAATGGGAGATCATACTACTGCTGATGATGCATCAAGGTATCGCTCAAAGGAAGAGGTTGAGGCATGGAGGGCAAGAGACCCTATCAAGCGATTAAGGTTGTTTATGCAAAGAAATGGCCTATGGACTGAGAAATATCAGGAAGAGGTTGATGAGAGGGCAAGGGTTATGGTTGATGAGGCTGTTAAGCGGGAGGAATCAATAGAACCGCCATCTCTTGAGGATATGTTCAAATATACCTATGAGAGCTTGACACAGAGGCAGCATAAAGAGATTTTAAGGCTTAGAAGAGACATTTAATATTACCATTTTTAAGGAATGGCCATGCCAAAACTCAATATGGTTCAGGCAATAAACCTCGCTCTCAAAGAGGAGATGCAGAGGGATAAAAGGGTCGTCATCCTTGGTGAGGATGTGGGAAGGGACGGCGGTGTATTTCGCGTCACTGAGGGACTACTCGAATTATTCGGGGAAGAAAGGGTTATAGATACACCACTTGCAGAATCTGGGATAGTTGGCATGGCCATAGGAATGGCTGTATATGGATTAAGGCCAGTTGCTGAGATTCAATTCATGGGTTTTATCTATCCCGCTATTGACCAGATCTTCTCCCATGCCTCGAGGATAAGGTCACGCTCGAGGGGAAGGTTTACCTGTCCTCTTGTTATAAGAACACCCTACGGTGCTGGTATTAAGGCGCCAGAACTCCACTCTGAGAGCACAGAGGCACTTTTCTGTCATATGCCTGGCATTAAGGTTGTGGTTCCTTCTTCACCCTATTACGCAAAAGGATTATTGTTATCAGCTATTCGTGACCCTGACCCTGTGATTTTCCTCGAGTCAACGAGGCTTTACAGACTCATTAAGGAAGAGGTTCCTGACGGTGAATATACCATTCCTCTCGGAAAGGCGAGGGTTGTACAGGAGGGTAAGGATGTTACAGTTATCTCCTGGGGAAGTATGCTTCAAAGGACGCTTCAGGCTGTTGAGGGATTCGATGCTGAGGTAATTGACCTCATGACCCTTGTGCCGCTGGATGAAGAGATGATTATTAAGTCCATTAAGAAGACAGGTAGGGTGGTTATCGTTCATGAGGCATCAAAGACAGCAGGATTCGGTGCGGAAATTGCTGCAACGATAGCTGAAGAGGCAATACTCTATCTTAGATCCCCAATAATAAGGGTTACAGGCTATGATGTCGTAATGCCCTTTCCAAAACTGGAAGATCACTACATGCCCACCATTGATAGGATTAGAGAAGGTATTGAAGAAGTTCTGAGGTATAGCTAAAGAGTCGATCCTTTATTCCGAGCTTTGGCAATTCATCAACCCTTGGCATATCATTCTTTTACTAATCCGATGTTCGATTCTTGATGATTTATTGATAGATTTTTTCTATTTGACATATCAGGAATTTTTATTTATTTTTAAATCTGAGGGACATGGGGCTGGTGCCTCACCTGGTCTGCAAAACCAGTGTCATGGTGAAAGGTCTGTTGGAGGCCTTCCCTTAGAAGGAGCCATGGTGGGTTCGATTCCCACTGTCCCTCTCCAATTGATGATTTTAGTATATTGCCTAAATTTAAAATTTGAAGTTGACAGGGTTCTTTGAAAAGTGTTAATAATACTTATGCGACTGGGGTCAATAATTGTATTTTTCGCTGTCCTATTGTCAATCATATCTCCAGTTCACCTCGATATAAATACTTCTGAAACAGGGTTATTTACTGTAATAACAACACTTGATGTATGTCATTCCGACACAGCAAGATCTACTTTAAGTTCAGATACCGCAGTAATTAGCGAAACTCCTTTTGTTTTACGTGACTACTTTTTTTCCAAAATTAACTGGGTATTAATCCCTCCCGCTAAGGGTATTCAAACAACCTCGCAAATCGAGTATCCTCCACGGTTTTAGCAATCAAAGACGAAGTAGCCTGGTCACCAGCAAAACACTTTGGCATCACAGGCCAGCAGAACTGCAACGAGTGCCATGGCTCAAACATCCCTGAAGCACCAAAGATGAAGAAATAAAATTTAAATTTCAAAGTGGGCGGGCTTTGCCCGCCCGTAAAAATAAGGGAGGTAACAGGAAATGAAGAGACTTATAAGCCCGTCACTATTGTAGTATCCCTTTTACTCTTTACAACCCTCGCCTATGCTGCCTTTTCAAAATGGATATTCGTCCCTAATGCAGCCTCAAAAAATGTTTCAATTGTAGATCCAAAAAAGACATGGTTATAGGTCATTGTGAGACTGGACCAACAGGATGGCTCGGCTGCCTCACCCCTGATCTCAAAAAGCTCTATGTAGGAAACAATGGTGGCACCACTGTTTCTGTTATTGATGCCATTAACCAAGACCATTAAACAGATAGAGACAGGGAAAAATCCCAAACACCCCCTTGTCACGCCTGATGGAAGGTATGTGCTTGTAAACCATACAGGTTACTAATCTTCAAGCACCTTCTTAGCAAGCAGTCATTCTCGCCCAGAAAGCAAATAATCTTTTTGTATCAAGATATTCTGGATTAACGACCAACCTCATAAAGAGGTTTACCTCAGGCTTAACCAGAGAAATATAAAAATTTTCTATAGATTTGATTTATTCTGATCGAAAATAACTATTGGACAATGCCAGTAAAGATATTTTATTTTTAAATAATTTTAATCTATCCTAAAAACTCTGGAGTAAGAATATGATTAAAAGATTAATTTTTTTAATAACAATACTATTATCTTTTACTCACTTAGTTTTTGCAAAGGAAAGAGCAGTAGAGGTAACAATGGAATTCAGACTAAACGTGCCTGAAGATGCAAAGGATGTAAGGCTCTGGATTCCCTATCCGATGTCAGATGAGAATCAAGATGTCACAGATGTGAGAATAAACGGGAATTTTTCTAATTCAGGTATTTACAGGGAAGGCGCATATGGAAATAACATACTTTATGCTAAGTGGAATGGACCTTCAAAGGAAAGAATCCTTATATATTCCTTCAAGGTAAAAAGAAAGGAACATATAACAAAGGACTTTCACCACAAAGAACTAAAAATATCTCAAAAAGAGATGGAGAAAAACCTTAAACCAGCAAAGATGCTTCCTCTGGATGGGAAGGTAAAAGATTATTCTATGAAAATAACGAAAGGCAAAAAGACTACCCTCGAAAAGGCTCGAGCAATATATGACTGGATAGTGGAAAATATGTATAGAGATCCTAATGTTAAAGGATGCGGCCTTGGTGAAGTTGAAAGACTTCTTGAGACAAAAGGTGGTAAATGTGCAGATATCCATTCTGTCTTTGTTGCCCTTGCAAGGGCTGCGGGAGTACCAGCAAGGGAAGTCTTTGGTATCAGGATTCCTAAAGGTAAAGAGGGAGATATGACAAAGGCTCAGCACTGCTGGGCTGAGTTTTACCTCCCAGGATACGGATGGGTTGTTGTTGATCCCGCTGATGTGAGGAAGGCAATGTTGGAACAAAAGCTTACCTTGGAACAGGCAAGACCTCTGAGGGAATATTACTTTGGTGCTGTGGATGAAAACAGGATCGCCTTCGGCACAGGAAGGGATATTATGTTGAATCCCAAACAAGATGGTGAGCCCCTTAACTATTTTATGTATCCCTATGCTGAGGTTGATGGTAAGGTATTGAATGAGGACCTTTATGGATTCAATATAGGTTATAAGATAAGCTTTAAGGAAACTCAATGACTGTCCTCTGTGAAGATAAAAGGCTAACAAAAACCTCAATTGAAATTGTTCAGGTCAATCTTGGCAATCGATGCAATCAGAGATGCCTTCACTGTCATATTGAGGCCTCTCCAGAGGGTGATAAAAATATGGACGAAAAAACAGCCTTGCTCGTCCTTGAGAAACTCATGGAGATTTTACCCCGGACGGTTGAATTCACAGGTGGAGCTCCTGAGATGAATCCAAATCTAAGGACCTTCATTGAGAAACTCTCAGCAGAAGGTATTAAAACTACTGTGAGGACAAACCTCACGGTTTTAGATATGCCTGAATATTCTGATTTAATAGATTTTTATAGGAAACATGAGGTAAAGATAATTGCATCACTTCCTGGATATTTTAAAGAGGCAACTGACAGACAGAGGGGAACTGGTGTCTTTGAAAAGAGCATAAAGGTTCTCAAGAGATTGAACAATGCAGGTTATGGCACAGAAGGGCTTGAATTAGATCTGGTTTATAATCCTGATGGTGATTATCTTCCGCCACCTCCTGATAGACTTGAGGATGACTACAGACACATACTCCAGAAAGAGTACGGGATTGTTTTTAACAGGATAATCGCTATTACTAACTCTCCTGTAGGAGGCTTCAGGAGATACTTAATAAAAAACAATAAGTATGAAGACTATCTCAGGCTACTTACAAACAATTTCAATTCAGAAGCATTAAACCATATCATGTGTAGGAGACTTATATCAGTTGATTATCTCGGATATGTTTATGACTGTGACTTTAACCTTTCCCTTGGTATAAGGATAAAGGGGTATGAAGATAAAAAATTCTGGGATATAGACTTTGAAAACTTCAATCCAGAGATAAGCTGTGCAGAGCACTGTTATGCCTGTGTAGCAGATAAGGGGAGTAGCTGTCACGGGGTATTGATTAAAGAAGAGGATTTCAATGCAGTAGAGCTTGTTAAAAGGTATTACGGTAAAGAATTAAAAGGCACCTCTGATTTAAAAACATCTGCCTGCTGTACAATAGAGCCTTATCCTTCTTATATTAAAGAAATCTTGCCATATATAGCCGATGAAATAAAAGAAAAATATTATGGCTGTGGCTCACCCATTCCTCCTGCCATTGAAGGGCTCACGGTTCTTGATATTGGCTGTGGCACAGGAAGGGATTGCTACATCCTTTCAAAACTTACTGGAGAGAGGGGTTTTATCTATGGAATAGACATGACAGAAGAGCAGATTTCTGTCGCAAAAAGATATGTTAATTATCATACAGAAAGATTCGGATACAAAAAACCAAATGTCCTGTTTATTCATGATTACATAGAAAATCTGGACAGGCATTTTGGAGAGAATATGTTGGATCTTATAATCTCAAACTGTGTGATAAATCTCATAGAGGATAAAGAAAGGGTTCTTAAGCAGATATACAGGATTCTCAAAGACAGCGGGGAGTTCTATTTTTCTGATATCTATGCAGACAGGCGACTACCTGATAACATGAGAAAAGATCCCCTTCTTTATGGAGAATGTCTCGGTGGTGCCCTTTACTGGAAGGATTTTGAAAGGATTGCAAAGAGGGCGGGTTTTGTAGACCCAAGAATTGTCTCAAAAAGGACTATTGAAATCAGCAATGAGGAAATAAAAAGGCATGTGCAGGGAGTCACCTTTTATTCTATTACCTACAGGTTATGGAAAATAGAAGGGCTTGAAGAGGGTTGCGAGGATTACGGTCATGTGGTCATATACAGAGGTGGTATCAGGGAATCACCTTTTAAATTCATGCTGGATTCCAATCATGTCTTTGAAAAAGACAGGCCTGAAAGGGTTTGTGGAAATACTGCCTTAATGCTTTTGAAAACAAGGTTCAGCAGTTATTTTGAGGTAACTGGTTCATTTAAAAGACACTTTGGATCATTTTCAGTCTCTGGTAATTTAACAACACATGAAGAAAGGAATTTAAGTTATGATAGATATTCATGCTGTTAAAGTCGTTGCAAAATAAATTTTCAGGAGATATGCCATGAAATATGGAGCAAGAAACAAGATTACAGCAACGGTCAAATCAGTAAAGAAGGGTGATGTTATGTCTCTTGTAAAATTCGATGTAACTTCTCCCGCTGAGATGGCATCAGTGCTTACAACAGAATCACTGGAAGACCTTGATCTAAAACCTGGTGATACAGTCCAGCTAATCATAAAGGCAATTCATGTATTGCCTGTAAGAGAATGAAGGAGCGTCCCATGCTCATTGATGCAAGAGGTGAGGTCTGTCCAAAGCCTGTAGTGATGGCTGAAGAGGCCCTTTCAAAGATAAGTGAGGGTATCCTGGAGATACTCGTTGATAATGAGGCCTCTGTAAAGAATCTTATAAGGTTTGCAAATAAAAACGGTTTTTACACTGAAAATGTAAAGGAAGATAATTACTGGAGGGTAAAGATTGTAAAGGGTTATCCCTGTGAGATAGAGAGTGCAGCAGAGCAGCAGAGCAGTAGAGCAGCAGGGACAGAAACGATTACCGAACCTCAAGCCTATTTCCTGATTGTTGCCACTGACACCATGGGCAAGGAGGAAGAACTTGGAAAGATTCTAATTAAAGCCTTTTTTGAGACCATGAAGGTCACAAAGGAATTACCAAAGAGTATATTCTTCCTTAATGCAGGAGTTAAACTTACTACGACCAATGAAGAAATTATTCCAATCCTGAAAGAGATAGAGGCCATGGGTGTTGAGATATTTTCCTGCGGGACCTGTCTGAAATATTATAATCTCGAATCAGAACTTAAGGTTGGTTACAGAGGCACCACAAATCATATTATCGAAGGGATGAAGGATTACCGAACCGTATGGATCGGATAAAATTAATATCTTAAGGAGGAAAGAGAGATGAAGAAATACCTTATCTTCACAGTGGTTTATCTGTTTTTACTGGTAACATCTGCCTTTGCGGCAAACTATGTAAAGCCAGAGGAGCTCAAGAAATGGCTTGAAACAGGTAAAAAGATGGTGGTTGTTGATATTCAGCCGGCTCAGGACTTTGAAGAGCACCACTTCAAAGGCTCAATTGAAACAAATGCCTTTCCAGCAAAGACTGATGAAGAAAAGAAAAGGCTTGACAAAGTGATACCCCAAATAATGTCCTCAAAGGATGATGTGGTTATAATATGCCCCAGAGGCAGGAGCGGTGCAAGCAACACCTATGAGTATCTCAAATCAAAGGGTGTACCTGAAAACAGACTCTATATCCTTGAAGGCGGTATAGCAGGCTGGCCCTACAAAGAGATGTTTATTAAAGGAAGATGATAGGCCTATCAGTAATCATACCTACATTAAACGAAGAGGACTGTATCAGGATAGCTATTAAATCAGCAAAAAAACTGAACCCCCTTGAGATTATCGTTGTTGATGGTGGAAGTACAGACAGGACAAGAGAGATTGCTGAAGGAGAAGGAGCAATAGTTATAGAAAGTCCAAGAGGCAGAGGCACCCAGCTTAACAGGGGTGCCTCTATAGCAAAGGGTGATATATTGCTTTTTCTCCATGCTGATTCAGCCATCCCAGACAGGGTAGATTTAAAGAATTATCTAAGTAGCAAACTTTCAGGAGGCTTCTTCAGACTTAAATTTGATGACACTTCAATATCTACAAGACTTGTAGAGTCCTTTGCCAATCTAAGGGCAGGGCTTTTTTCTCTGCCCTATGGTGACCAGGCAATATTTATCAAAAAGGAGGTATTTGAAAGGCTCGGCGGCTTTAAGGAATATCCCTTTCTTGAAGACCTGGAGTTTGTAATAAGACTGAGAAGATTTGGTAGATTGAAATGCCTGCCCCATGAGATAATCGCCTCTTCACGAAGGCTAAAAAAGGGCTATCCCCTATCACCAGTTTTTGTAAGCCTTAGAAATGTCCTGATAGTGCTGCTCTTCTTTTTGGGAATAAGTCCTTACAGACTTCAAAGATTTTACAGATGATTGTTGAAGAATTTTTAAAAGAATGCCTTTCCTGTGGTGTTTGCAGGGATGCCTGCCCCTTTCTTTCAGAGCATGGAACACCTGAGCTGATAATAAAAGAAAAACCCCATATCTCTTTTTTATGCACAAACTGCAGGGCCTGTGACAATCTCTGTCCACAGGGTCTTTCGCCTTCAGAAGCACTTCTGTTAACAAAATACAGACTGATTAAGGAAGATTCTTTATCAGAAGATATAAGGGCTGCATTAAATTCTGCAAAAAGATTTGCCCTTAGAGGACACAGACTTCCCTTTGTCTATTATTCCCGTTCAGAAAAGGCCTTCTGGCCTGGATGCTCCCTTCAGGGTACAAGGCCAGATATAGTAAAGAAGATTGTTAAGACCTTAAAGACAGGACTGGTCCTTGATTGCTGCTTTGATCCACTGTATCAGAATGGAGACCTCGACGAGGTAAAGGCTGCGGCTGAAAGAATAAGAAACAGATTAAAAAGTCATGGAATAAATCATCTGATCATCGGATGCACTAATTGTAAAAAGATATTCTCAATCTATATGCCTGAAATAAAGACAGAACATATCCTTGAGGTAATCCCTGAAAATCTGGCTTCAGAATCTTATGGTCAGCTAAAGGATGTTTATCTTCACCATCCCTGTCCCTCCTTCAGATTTGAGAAAATCAGGAGGCTTGCAGAAGCACATCTTAAATCCTCTATTAAGATAAATCAAGCTACCCTTCCTCAGTGCTGCGGCCTTGGAGGTGGTGTGAGTGCACTTTCGGAAAAACTATCCAAGGAATTTACAGCACGGGTGATCACTGATTCAGGACAAAATCCTGTTATTACCTATTGTATGGGCTGTAAAAATAATTTTCTGAAAAAAGGTAAAGAGGCCTATCATATCCTCGAATTCATAACAGATGTGAAACCCCTTAAAACACCTGTATCAGCAGGCAGGAAATGGCTTAACAGGTTTTTCCTTTCTATCAGTCTTAGATTGAAAGATAAAAAAATCCTTTTAGCCATAACATTGATTTTAGCAATAATCTTTGCTACCTATCTCAGAAAAAAAGGCTATATCTCTCCTGAATCCATCCTTGACTTTATAAGACAACATAAAGTTCTTGCACCTCTATTGTTCATACTCATATATGCCATAGGTCCGAGTATATTTATCCCGAGCCTTCCCCTCACACTGGGGGCTGGTTTCCTCTGGGGACCCTTCTGGGGTGTTGTTTTTTCCATCACAGGTGCAACAATTGGTGCCTTTATCCCGTTTCTTTTATCACGATACCTCTTTGGAGATGTAATTAAAGAGAGATTCGGATATGCGAGGTGGCAGTGGTTGAATGAAAAGGTCAAAAAGCATGGCTGGAAGGCGGTTGCCTTTGCAAGGCTTCTGCCTATACTTCCCTTCCCTGTGCTTAATTATCTCTTCGGCATTACACCCATACCAGCCATACATTATCTCTGGAGCACCTTTTTCTTCATGCTTCCAGCCTGCATTGCCTATGTTGCCTTTGGAAGCTCCATGGAGGAACTGATAGTAAAGGGAAATATAACTGCCCTCATTATCGCAATAATTATAGTTTCTCTCATAATGCTCATGCCCTTTGCCTTAAAAAACCTATCAAAAAGATTATTCAGAGAAAATGATAGATAGGTCTCTCGGTATAATCTTCAGAACTCCTGAATATGGAAAGGTAAAGAAGAGACTTGCCTCAGAAACAGGACATGGAAGGGCCCTTTCTGTATATAAAGAGATGCTTTTTACAACCATGGAGAAGGTCTTGCTTTTAAATAATCTGGACATCTATGGCTTTTATGACGGAAGATTCCCTGAAGACATAGTAAGATTTAAAAAGATAATCCTCATTCCCCAGAGGGGCAGAGACCTCGGTGAGAAACTCTATGATGCTATATGTTATCTATATAAAAAATCCTACAGAAAAATTGTTTTGATCGGTGCGGACTCTCCTGACCTGCCTTCTGAATATATATCAGAGGCCTTTTCATGGCTTGATTCCTTTGATTTAGTTATTGGGCCATCAAAAGATGGTGGATACTATCTTATTGGGATGAAGAGACCCTTAGATATAATCTTCAGGGATATCCCTTGGGGAGGTCCTGAAGTACTTAAGAGGACAATCTCAAATATTGAAACACAGGGGTTATCCCATTTCTTACTTCCTCAGTGGTATGATATAGACAATCTTGAAACCCTCAAGAAATGGGGCCCTATTAAACTACAGGAAGGATCTTTGATTTTATAATTTCTTCATCTTCAGTGATTATCTTTACTTCCTGCTGTAAGATATTCTTATAAAGAAGGCCTGTTGCAACAATTAAAGCATCATGGATATTAAGACCCTCTGGCATCCTTTCAATAATATCTTCATCAACAGGATAAATAACACAATTTTCACACTCGCTAAGATAATCTATAATCTTTTCGAAATCTATATTTATCCGCCTTTGAGAAATCAGATATTTAATTTCTGCAAGCACAATAGCAGAAAATACAAAATTGTTATCTTTATTAATTAATATCTGATAATGACGGGGATTCAGTCTCATATTCTTATCCATGAACCATATGAATATGTGGGTATCAACAATATAGGTCATAGTTTATCATTAATAGAATATTCATATTTCTTAATCTCTTCTAAAGATAAATCCAGCTTACCTTCAAAGATTCCGTACAAATCAGACAAGGTCTTTCCCTTTTTGGGAGAAACTGTCTTAGACTTTAAAACCTTTAACTGCTGCTCAAGGCTTCCAATCTGTAGTTTTATCACGGCTTCTTTCATTTTATATTTTATCCTCCCTTCGCATATCCATTATTTAACCTGAATCACAGAGAAATTAAATCTTAAAATGTTGTACTAAATTTCTACCATACAAAAGACTGAAAAGTGAATGTACAAATAGTATATCATAAAAGAGGGCCTCATATAACCATGAAGGCAAGATAAGAAGTGCCGTTTGATTCTATCTCTGTTGCAGATATAGCCCTT
>JBKBUA010000043.1:12523-14495 GCA_046290845.1 Thermodesulfovibrionales bacterium | reverse complement strand
AAAATGGCGTCAGTTAAGCTATGAGGACTGCTACAGGATTGCCAATATCCTTCAGGTTCCGTCCTACATTTCTTTTATGACAGCCCTTTTGTTCTATGAAGTAACAACACAGGTTCAGAGGGGCTTTTTTGAGTCTGCCTGCTTGAAGAAGACCGCCAGATATGATATTAAAGACATTATCTTCAATTTCTACAAACTGCAAAAGGGGTTATATTTTGATTTTGTGAAAGAGGGAGATTTCTTTATAGCAACGAAAGAAAAGGCTTTCCTTGATGCGGTATATCTCACCTCGCTGGGTAGATATTCTTTTGACTTAGCTTCTCTTGATTTATCAAAGCTCGATATGAAGAGGATTAGAAAACTTCTTGAGCGTTTTCCTGATAGAACAAAAAGAGAGGTAAAGAAGATATGCAAGATTTAAGAAAACAAGAGCAGTTTGAGATAGAGGTTTTGGACAGGCTTAAAAGTGGTAGATTTCTCGATGCCTTAGTGCTTACAGGAGGGACGATGCTCAGGCTTTGCTACGAGCTCAACAGATATTCCCTTGACCTTGATTTCTGGCTTTATAGAAAAATCAATATAGAAAGTTATTTTAACAGGTTAAAAGAATTTCTCTCTAACTATTACTTAATCCGTGATGCTGAAAACAAATTTTATACGATGCTTTTTGAGATAAAGGCAAAAGGCTACCCCAGAAACCTGAAGATAGAGATAAGAAAAATCAGAGCTGTTAAAACAGAGCTATCGATAGCCTACAGTAAATATTCAAACAGGCAGGTTATGGTAAGAACCCTATCTCTTCAGGAAGTCATGAAATCAAAGATAGAGGCCTTCTTAAGTAGAAAAGAGATAAGGGATGCATTTGATATAGAGTTTTTAGTTAAAAAAGGGATTAAGCTTAAGGCAACAAAGGACGAACTGAAGAAACTTATAGACACAGTATCTTCCCTCAATAAGACTGACTATACAGTAAAGCTTGGCTCAGTTCTTGAACCAGAGGACAGGAAATACTATTCCAAAGAGAATTTTAATATCCTTTTGATGAAATTAAAGGAACCACTTCTGACAGCCGTTCGGTCTCCAAGTATTAGAAGAAGGTGAGACCATAGCTTGTTTTTGACATGCCGGCTATTTGCCGTTGGCGCTGTTAAACTTCCTGTCCAGCTTTTCTATAGATTTTTGCAGTTGAGACATTGCCACATAGGTGTATATCTGTGTGGTGCTTATCTGGGCATGACCCAGTGCCGCCTGTATGATCCTTATATCCTGACCAGTCTCGAGAAGGTGAGTTGCAAAAGAATGCCTGAACAGGTGAGGATAGATTCTCCTGTTGTTTAAATTAAAGTTGAAGGAACCAATCGAAATTATAATCGTTGGTGGACTTGCTATGCAGGCATACGGACTTTCTCTGAGAAAGACTGTTGACCTTGATGGTGAGATAAAGGCCTCGGATGAATCCTACCTTAAAGTGATAAGAGAGTTGACGAAAAAATCTGTTGTTTGCAATATCAGTGATAACCTTGACCGTTGGGGAGTAATTCCTATGCCAGATGGCTACAGAGAA
Organism: Thermodesulfovibrionales bacterium; assembly: GCA_046290845.1. Taxonomy (GTDB): domain Bacteria; phylum Nitrospirota; class Thermodesulfovibrionia; order Thermodesulfovibrionales; family UBA9159; genus JBBIPQ01. Next base: position 12,931 of record JBKBUA010000043.1, on the reverse strand, counting down.
AGATCTACTGTTTATCATCAAAAAACAAACCTGACAGTAAAAATACTTGACCCCGTAGATTTCGTCATAAGCATGCTCAGAAGAGGAACCGAGGAGGACTTGCAGGATGCAGAAGAAGTGGTTAAACACTTTAATATCCGCAAATCCGATATTGCCAGCAGGCTGGAGATAATCTCTTTGCCGAAAGATACAGAGAGCCTGCTTTTTAAGAAATTATTCTGAAATTCTATCCCCTCCTGTAAAAAAAGAAATATTTCTGAAATATTTCTTTTGTGGATTTGAGATGGGATATAGGGTACTTTAGTAAAGAATAACGTGCCAGGAAGATTGAAAAAATTTTAGCCTAACCACTTGAAAATGAAGAATTTTTTGTTGACTTGAAGCTCGAATTTAATTAAACTATCTCGG
>JBKBUA010000043.1:10306-12424 GCA_046290845.1 Thermodesulfovibrionales bacterium | reverse complement strand
AAAAAATTTTAGCCTAACCACTTGAAAATGAAGAATTTTTTGTTGACTTGAAGCTCGAATTTAATTAAACTATCTCGGCAGAAAGGAGGTGAGACTATTAAAATGATAAGGATGTTTTTCATGCTGGTCTCGTTGTTTATATCCATAGTTACCTCAGGTTGCTTTGGGGTTTATGGACAGATCGCTGGTGCAATTGCAAAATCAGGTCTTTCCGTTAAAGACATCATGAATGTTACAAGAACAGTTGGATCGATTTCAGATGTTGTTGATACAGTCAAAACTGTAAGTGGTAATATTGAGCGGCAACCGCAGGAGTCTTCCGTACAACTCACAATGGACGAGCTTGACAGTAATAAAGCTGAGAGCCTATCAAAGACTGGAGAGGAAATTCAAAGAGAAACGCAGAATCAGCATGATCTGCAAAGCCAAAACTAAAAGGAGGAAGAAGTATGAGTAAGGTTTGTAAAATAGTTACTATTTTTATTCTTATCGCATCCTTAATGGGCCTTACATCCTGTGCCCAGACGATGCATGCCATCGAACATGCGAAGATGACTACGGTAGTCAAGATGTCTGACACAATATTTCTTGATGCTCAGAACCTGGCAAAAAACCGAAAGGCCTATGTCAGGGTAACGAACACCTCTGATATGCAGGAAATAGCCTTTGAAGGGTTATTGAGGGACAAACTGGCACAGAAAGGAATTATGCTGGTTAATGATCCTTCAGAGGCAGGCTATATCATTCAGGCAAATGTCCTCTATATGGACTATGAAAAGAAAGGCCTGACAGCTGATGGGATGCTCGCAGGTGGATACGGTGGAGCGGTACTTGGTGCTGCCCTTGGTGGCGACTGGAAGGGTTCCCTGGCAGGTGCTACGATTGGTGGCGTGGCAGGCAGTCTCATCGGCGGAGCTATAGGAGCTGCCTTCAAGGTTGAGACCTTTTTTGGTGCTATTGATGTCCAGCTGCAGGAAAAGGTTGAAGGTGGGGTCAGAGGCACCATGACAACAGATGCCTCTCAGGGTTCGGCAACCAGGCTTCAGACCGAAAGAGAGGTAAAGTCCGATTATCAGACCTACAGAACAAGGATAGTTGCAAAGGCAACCCAGACCAATATAGATAAGGTCGAGGCAGCAAGGGTTATATCCGAAAAATTGGCCCAGCAGATTGCGGGGATGTTTTAAGACATATAAGTAGGCATATAAGGAGGTAAAACTATGGTAAAAGTATTAAAAAGTGGTTTGTCTGTTTTATCTTTACTTACCCTGCTGACCATGACAGTTATCCTGTCAGGTTGTGGTAGTGGTTCTGATAGCATAGATACAGGACTTCCAGGCGGAGGTAGTAGCGGAGGTGGTAACTATCATATAAACATTATATCTTACAGCATTGAGCCTACACAATTAAAAGAAGGAACAAACTTTAGGGTCAGTTGGGCTGTTGATTACAAAGGTGTCGCAGGTTACTGGGTAGAGTTTCATATGAATTCCGAAGACTCCATACCAGCTAACATGCCAGCACTTACAAGGCACTTTAACTATAACTGTGAAATGGGGCCTTATACATGTGGAAAATCTGATTTTGTTTCAGGAACTGTGTCTGGGAATAATACGATCTGTTATCCTGGTTGGACAAATGCTTTTGGCCCTCAAGCTCATACTATTATGTTTAAAGGGAATGGATATGCCATACTCAAGGCCTGCACATATGATGATCGCATGAATACCCTTTGCGATCAGAAATCAGTGCAAATAACAGTGCAATAAATATCGGCAGGGGCCTTGCCCCTGCCATAATAAAAGTATTTTGAAAGAATTAGGGTTAGAACTTATTCCACGAGATAATATAAATGAAAAGATTGCAGATTGGCTCACTTCTAATTTTGAAAAAGCAAAAAAATTAGTTGTAGGGGATCATGGATAGATGCCTTAAACGATGTCGATAAGATATTTAAGGACTTTAGAGAAAAGCCTGAACATAAAAAGGATGCACTCTCCATGAGATTGCGATGGCATGGCTTAAAAAGGCATTAACCGAACACGGCATTGGTGCAAAGACAGCGGTTGGATATGGGTATTTTAAGTAAATTAGCGCAGCAGTGGGCATTACATACCT
>JBKBUA010000043.1:0-10207 GCA_046290845.1 Thermodesulfovibrionales bacterium | reverse complement strand
GTCTGCGTGCGAAAACGCATAGGCAAGGAGAAGTATTTTTTTTATGAGAAATCCAGTTCAAAAAAGGTTACAAACAGAAACTCTCATAAGGCTTTCTGAAACCTTTCTCGGTAAGAAGAATTTTAGCTGGTGGGCAATAATTTATGCGGCCTTAGTATTCCTTGTGTCAGGCTGGTTTCCTGATGGGATTGCTGAATTGCTAAGGGTATCGATGGGAGGATTGTTTGAGAAAGAATGGTTTAGTGGAATTTATAAGATCCTATTCTCCCTAGTGGTGATGAGTTGTATTGGTTTTATCCTAAAGAGAGCAATTAAAAAACATACGGGCAAGGTTGAGGTAGAAATCAAACAATCCCCTTATGTTAAAGTGCTTGCGATATTTCTGAGCATCTTAAGTATAAAAAGAGAAACACAGGAAAAAGAACTTAAGGTTATTGAGGATGCCTTGTCAAAAGGAACGCTGGATGAAACAGCATTCAATAACAAGCCATGGGAGATGCCGATCATAGCAATAAAACATCATATACCAACCCTTGAATTTCTTTATGTCTTCACATCATCTGGTGAAAATGGAAGTTCTAAATTGATGCCAGTTTTCACAAAAGTTATAAATTCCCTCTTCCCAAAAATCAAAGTAAAAGAGTTTACTGAAGGAGGTATAGATTTTGAAAATGTAAGGGAGGTTTTTGGGAGGGTAGAAGAACTTTATCAAGATTTAAAAGAAAAAGGGGTTGCAGACAAAGAGGTCATCATAGACATAACAGGAGGTCAAAAGCCAAACACTATTGCCGGTGCAATGGCAACACTTGCCTTTGGAAGAAAATTCCAGTATGTAAGTACGATATATAAGACGGTTAATTCTTATGATATTGCATACTTTGAAGGAGGAACAGAATGACAGTCGATAACCTTATCCTTTTAGTTGGTACAAATCCATTACCCAATTATGTTGTTGCTGAGTATTTTTTGACAAAAGAAACAATCAGAGATATCTATCTTATTTATTCTGAAGCGAGCAGATTTCACAAGGGCACGCTCAAAGAGGCGGAGAGACTGCAAGAGGTTATTAGAGCCAGACATCCTGATAAAGGAGACCTGTTTCCCTTAAAAAAGGTATCGCTTTCAGACATAAGCAATGCAGAGAAGATCAGCCGTGATGTGCATGAAAAGCTGCTAAGCAAGCTCCCAGCAAACTGTAGCATACACCTCAACTACACAGGAGGCACAAAGGCTATGGGCATACATGTATATAACACCCTGAAGGAGGCTAAGGGGATCAGAGAAAAGACTTTCTCATACCTTGATGCCAGGACATATCAGATCGTATATGATGATAATTGTGTGGTTACTGAAGACTTACGAGAAACTATCAGTGTCAACTTTGATGAGATGATAAGGCTTCACGGACTAAACAGGTTGACTGAGGATAAAGATACCTCAGAGTTTAAGGATACGCTGAATTTTTTCAGGGACCTGATACAGAACGATAAACTGGATGTTTTCTATAAAGACTATAGTCGTCAATACTTTCAGTGTAAAAATGGCAACCTTGCCTCTAAGACAAAGGACATAACGGATGAAATAAGAAATGGGCAGACTAAGATTAAAGGTCTCCTCCTTGAGATATTCAAGACTATACCCAAAAAGTGGAGGTTTTTTAATGAGGATGGTGAGTACATAGAACCCGATAACCAAGAGATAAAATCAGTCCTCAAATACCTTGACGGAGACTGGTTTGAAGACTATGTTTATGAGACATTGAAGGGTAGTTCTCATAAACTCCAATTTTACAAAAACTGGACGGTAAAGAATCCTGAATGGCTAAATGACTCAAGGTTTGAGATTGATGTGATAGCCATAAGAGGGTATCAACTGATTGGCTTATCCTGCACAACTTCTGATGATAATAGGCTTTGTAAAAGCAAGGGATTTGAGATACTCCTTCGTACGCAGCAGATAGGCGGTGAGGAGGCAAAGGCCATATTGATCACCAGACTGCCTGAAGATAAGGTATCTATACTACAAGATTCCTTAAAGGCCGACACCGCGGGTAGTGATAAGATACTCATTCTTGGTAAGCAGGACATAAAGGCTGAGCGACTGCTTGAAAGATTTACAAACTATATTGAATAGCTAAGAAACAAGGAGGTCAGGATGCGATGTTATGCATTATTAGTTGACATTGTAAGTATCCAGCGCTATGTCTTTGGTAGCAACAGGCTGAGGGAAAACCTGGGGGCATCTTTTCTGATTACAGAAGCCTATGAAAGCCTCCTCAAACAGGTCTTAAAGACACTTTTTAAAGGGAATCTCAATGAATCAGACCTTGACCTTTGGATTACCCAACCAGCCTACAGCGCTATTGATGATGGCAAGCCTTTTGAGGTTGCATATATAGGTGGCGGCAATGCAATGCTCTTTTTCAAAGAAGAAGAAATGGCAAAGGCGCTTCTGAGGGAGTGGACAAAGCAATTGCTTCTGTATGCCCCTGGTCTAAGCACGGCAGCGGCTATCGGAGCCTTTGATACAGATAAATTTGATGAATCCAAAAAAAGGCTCTTTGAGACCCTTACAAGGAATAAAAACCTTTATGCCCCTTTGACTGCAATACCGCGTCATGGTATCACAGCAGAGTGCAGTCATAGTGGATACTCAATGGACATCTACTCACCCTCAGAGGGTCAGTATGTCTCTTCTGTTACCAACGCAAAGATAAAGGCAGCAGTCAAGGCAAAGGACAAGATCCATAACCTATTTAAGGATGAGATAGGCGCAGACTATTGCTTCACTGATGATATAGGGAATTTGGGGCAAAAGGCAGGTGAAGACAATCATATAGCTATCGTCCATATTGACGGCAATAGCATGGCTGACAGGTTTGCCAGTCAAGGCAGTATAAAGGCCCTTCGGGAGCTTTCTATAAGTGTAAATTATGCCACTATTAACTCTGTCAAGGCAATGATAAATGCCTTCAAGGAGCACAAAGATATGCTTATTAAGTTCCTCGATATAAAAGGCTTCAAGAAAGAGGCTGGCAAGGAGGTCTTGCCCTTCAGGCCAATTATCATCGGCGGTGATGATATTACCTTTGTCTCAGAAGGCAGGCTTGGGATATGGCTGGCAGAGCAGTTTTTAGCAGCCTTTGAGAAACAATCTGTCTCAGACCAAAGACCCTTAGATGCCTCTGCAGGAGTTGCCATTACAAAAAGCAAATATCCCTTTTATAGGGGTTACAGGCTTTCCGAAGAACTCTGTAAATCAGCAAAGACAAAGAGGAGAGAAAATGCCTCGCAGGGCTCATGGATAGACTTTCACATAGCCTACGGCGGCATCTCAGGAGACCTTGAACATATCAGAAGACAACAATACACAGTTACCCAAGGCAGCCTGCTCATGAGACCCTATTGTTTAAAAACTACAGAACCTGAGCATGACTTTAAGACCTTTAAGAGCAATGCAAAGAGCCTTTCAACCCTGCCAAATAACAAGATAAAAGAGATGAGAGAAGTGCTTACCCTCGGAGAGGAACAGACCAAAATGTTTGTAAAGGAGATGAAGGCAAGAGGGGATGACAAAAAAATACCTGAAATAAGTGGCAGAAACTTCAAAACCTCTTTGTTTGAAGATGCTAAAACTCCTTATTTTGATATGATTGAACTAATGGATTTTTATCCCGGACTAAAGGAGGTTTAAGAATGACCAGGACCTATAAACTACACATAAAGCTATTGTCAAGGGCAGCGATTGCCTCTGCAGAGGGCTACGGGGCATTAATAGACACTGACATTGTATTTGACGATGTAGGTTTGCCATACATACCTGCTCGAAGGATAAAGGGTTGTTTTAGAGATTCTGCCATTGAGGTATTAGACATGCTGACTCAGGCAAAGATAGAGGGCCTCCTCGACCTGACTATTGAAGGCAACGAAAAATTTAAGTACAAACTCATAAATGACCTCTTTGGCATACCGGGCATGGGCAGGACCTCGCAGGTCTTATTTTCTAACTTATACATAAATAATTATGAATTAGTCAGACAATGGCTAAGGTATCTAATTGAAGATAAAGGAAACGAAATTATATCAAAGGATGCAGTTATAGCCTACTATACAGACACAACTAATCAGACGGCTATTGATAAAGACACTGGCACTGCAAAAAGGACAAGTCTCAGGACTATTCGCTCTTTAAAAAGCGGCATTGAATTTATTGGGGAGTTAACGATTGAAGCCCCCTCTCCTGCCCATGAGATGATCCTATGCCTTGCAGCAATTAACCTCCGCTCCATGGGCAGTCTGAGGACAAGGGGTTTTGGAAGGGTCAAGTGCGAGATTGATGGCATTGACAGCAGCCATATTTTAAAAACAGTGGAGGGGTTATGTATAAATTAGAATACACTATAAAAACCCAATCGCCTGTCATTATTGCAAAAAACTCTGGAGATCCCAACATGATAGCCACTGAGGAATATATAACTGGATCAAGTATCCTTGGGGCTATAGCAGATCTCTATATACAAAAAAAGGGGATAAACGCCGATGCCCATAGAGATAGGTTTTTCAGAGACTGTTTTATAGAAGGGGCAATTATCTTTACCAATGCCTATATCTCAGAAGATGCTGTCTCAACTCCGGTCATCCCTACGCCCTTTTCGCTGCACAGGGTCAAAAATGATATAGATACTAAGACTTGTTATGACCTTTTGTTTAAAGACGTAAGTGAAATAGATAAGGGCACAGCCTACATAGGGGGTTTTTGCAGCATAACAGGCTCTCTGATAAAGACCTATAATGTAAAGAGGTCTCTAAACTTCCACCATGAGAGAGACTACAGTAAGGGCTCTACCAAAGCTGGCATCATATTTAACTATGAGTCTATAGATGCGGGGCAAACCTTCAAGGGCATGCTGCTATCAAAGGAGCAAGAGCAACTGCAGCGCCTTGTTGAGACCTTTAATAACCCCTTAGAACTTGCCATTGGCAAGTCAAGGGCTGTCCAATATGGTAAGATAAGAATAGAGTTTAGCAGCCTGACTACCTTTTCTGCAGCCAATACAGACTATGACGCTGACGAAGATATACCCCTTACCTTTATATCTCCGGCCATCATATACAATGACTATGGCTTTTCTACTGCTGATGTAAACTTCCTTCAAACTGCCCTGGGCAAAGATGTAGAGATCAAGAGGGCCTTTGTCAGGTCAGAGACTTACGAGGGATACAATTCCATATGGAGGCTAAAGAAGCCCTCTGAGGTTTGTATCTCGGCAGGCTCATGCATGTTAATAAAGGCAAGTAGTGAGGCCATGGAAAGGCTAAAGGTCCTTGAGTTCACGGGCATTGGCAGGCGTACAAATGAGGGCTTTGGCCGCTTTGTGCTTGGTTTGCAGCAAAATAATGGAGAACTAAACATAGAATCATACAAAGAAAAGAGCAGAAAAAAGCCGAATACCCCCGTGCCTAAAGAGGTAAAGATCATCCTCAAAAACCTTATTCAAAAACACCACATCAAGACAGCCTCAGTGAAGGCATTAGAAGATGCAGAGAAATTTAGCAGAAACAACCCCCCTACAAAATCATTGGTCAGTAAGCTGGAGGCGATGATACAACATGACGGCAAGATGTATATTGAAGAGCTAAGACAGACTGCCAAAAACAAGCTTGAAAACTGTAACAATGACAAGGAGACCCTTAAGGTGTTTTTACAGCGCAAGAGGGATGAGATAATCAATAAAAATCATCAAAAAATTCGAATCATACCTGATCTCCCTGACTACACTCTTGATGATGAGGCTTTTAAAGACAGGCTATACCGTCAATACTGGCTGTCATTCTTTGCCTCAATGCGTAAGGTCCTTAAGGCAAAAAAAGGAGGTAAGGCACAATGATAGCAGGCAGATTAGTACTCACAGGAGAGGTAGAACTCACATCACCAGCACTCATAGGCAGTGGGACATCCGAGAGGACAGATATAGATATTATCAAAGATGCTGAAGGCAGGCCTTACATTCCTGCTACATCCTTGATCGGCGTGCTGAAGAACTCAATAAGGCCAAAGGGTATGGAACTTGACCACCTTTGGGGCTACACAAAGGACAAAGACTCTGTTCAAAGCGCCATCAGGTGCGATGACCTAACCTTAATTGAAGACATGACATACCCAATAGAGGTAAGAGACGGCATAAAGATAAACCCCAAAACAGGCCTGGTGCATGAGGGCGCCAAATATGATTATGAGATAGTCCCTGCAGGCACACGCTTTTACCTCCACATAGAAGCGCCTTACAAGAGCGGAGAGAAAGACCCCCTCGCACGAATGGTGAAGACTATAGAGCAGCAACTCTCAAGGGGGGCCATAAGTGTTGGTGCAAAGACCACATGTGGATTTGGAAGGATAATGCTTCACAATGCCAAGCTCTATGATTATGATTACTCCAATAAACAAGATGTGCTCAGATGGTTAAAAGAAGACACCAATAACCAGCCTGAGTGTAAGGACATTAAGCCCTATGAACTGCAAGATGGTGACTTTTGCATTAGCGCCACCCTGCGTCTTAAGTCTGCCTTAATGGTGAGATCCTATTCACCATTGCCTGAGGCCCCTGACGCTGTGCACATAAGGTCGGGCAAACACCACATCATCCCAGGCACATCTCTTAAGGGTGCCATCAGGGCAAGGGCTGAGAGGATTTTAAATACCGTTAAGGGCAGCAGCGAACTGATAGAAGACCTATTTGGCTATACCTATGATGATGAACAAGAGGCACAAAAAAGGGGTAAAAAGAAGGGTGATGCCAAAAAGGGGCGCATAACTATTGATGAGGTCATTCTCCCGAGGTTTGCCTCAGAGATTCAGACAAGGATAAAAATAGATCGCTTTACAGGTGGTACAATAGAGACTGCCCTGCTCGAGGACATGCCACTTTTTACAAGCAAAGAAGGTCAAGAGGATATAAAGAATGTCAGGATACGCCTCAAACAATGCAGAGACCATGAAGCAGGCTTGATGCTACTAGTGCTAAAAGACTTATGGACAGGTGACATTGCGGTAGGTGGAGAGAAAAGCATCGGCAGAGGTGTTTTTGAGGGTATAAGGGCAGAGATAACCTTTGGCAATAAGTTCATCACTATCGGAAAGAGCCTTACAGACCTGCCGGTGCAGGACAGGCAATTCCTCGAGGGGCTTGTAAGGGCATTTGTAGATTATAAAAATGGAGGCTCCATATGAAAGAAAAAGGACTTGAACTTAAAAAGATAAGGTCAACCTGCAGGCTTATTGGGTCAATAAAACACATCTATGAGACCGTGGCTCAATGTTTTTCTGAAGAGGCTTATACCGTGATATACCTTGACTACAAGGTGCTCATAGGCAGGTTCAAAGACAGTAGGTTTCACAACTATAACAATGAGTCTTTTGAGGATACATATCTTCAAAGGTTGAGAGTCTTTGATGGCAATAAAGAGGTCTATATTTGGCGCGATGGCGATGGATTCAAGGGTCGATTGAGGATAGACGGCGAGGGTGATGAGACTGATGCGATAGACGCATATCAGGTGGTCTTTGGTACTAAGTCATGGCCCCTTGACGGAGGATATTCAAGATTGACAGAGGATAGAGGGACAGAACTAATTGTGCCAATAGCAGATTTAGCAGTTGACAATGATAAAAAGAGGCTTTTTCTTAAAACCCGAAACTACATTGGCTACACACCTACAGATCAGGCAGGCTATGTGGATTGCAGGTTTGTTGGTTTTTCAATAGGATAGAGTTGATGGTGTTTATAAGCTTGAAAATTAATGGATTTTAAAGGATAGAATTAAATTACAAAAAGGGAGGATACAATGAACTTAGAAAAGGCAAAGATGATTGTAGAAAATACAAAGAAGGGGTTTGCAGTAAAGATAATCATCTCTGAATCTAAAAAGACCATTCCAATAACTGATATGAAATTGCCAGATGATAAACTAAATGGTAAAGATGTTGATATATATAGAGAAAAAGGGCAGGTCAAAAAGATCCTTTTTGAAGGTAAACCCATTTATGACAAAACAACCTCAACAGGTGCAAAAGATCAAAATATCCCTGCAGGACCCCCCAGGGTAGACCGCAATCAAAGATACTCATCAACTACAAGTTCTGTAGATATAGCCACTGCTCCCTATAACTTTGTCCCACTAAATGACACCGTTGTGCCTGCTGAGGAGATACCTGCTCTTAATACCTATTACTCTGACAGATACACCGGCTGTATAGACCTTGAAATAAAAGCCCTCACACCCCTTTACATCAGAGACACCCTCACTCTGGAGGAATACAAAGAGAAAGTGGAACATGAAAAATCTAACAAGAAAGAGCCTTATTCTAATTCTTCCTTTTTCTCTCCTGGTGGCATAGTAAGAATCCCTGGCAGTTCCCTTAGAGGCATGATACGGACAATGGTGGAGATAGTGAGTTTTGGGAAATTTGGTTTTTTCGAGAATAAGAGGCTGTATTACAGGGGATTAGCTGATCTGAGCTGGTTAAGAAAAGAATATCAGAAACATATGAGTTCTTTTGATAAAAACAGTAAGAAGTCAACGTACAAGATGTCTGCTGGATATCTATACAAAGATGGTCTTAGATACTACATCCAACCTGCAAAAGATTTTGGACAGATAAACAAAAATGAGGCCAAAGAGTTGATCAAAGAGGGTTATAAGACATTTACATATCATAAGGTGGCAGATAAATACATTGTAGTGTCAGGGGATATGCAGAACAAAAAGAGAGACTGGTTTATTGCGCCGCCTGATGAAAGGACTACCCCTATACAGTTGTTGCCAGAAGATATTGAAGATTACAAAAATGACAGTGGAAGGCATAAAGATGTGCCTAATTTGCTTACACTGGCCTCAAAGGACAAAGTGCCATGTTTTTATACAAGATACAGTGATGAAGTAGGAAGAGAAAGGATATCCTTTGGTCATACAGCCATGTTCCGCCTTGCATACAAAAAAACAGTAGGAGACCATATACCGTCCTATCTGAAAGACGAAAGCACCATTGACATTGCACATGCAATATTTGGCAACGAAAAGACCTTTGCAGGTCGAGTCTTTTTTGAAGACGCCCTATGTGAGGGCAATGGAAAAGATGTTTTAATGAGTGAGTCTGTGCCAAAGATACTTAGCACACCAAAACCCACAACCTTTCAACACTATCTGGAGCAAACAAAAAATAACCTTGTGAATCACCCCAGAAATCTTGCCCATTACAATTCAAATACCGCCATCCGTGGCTATAAACTCTACTGGCACAGAGATGCTAACAACTGGATTGAAAAGGACGAAGATCAAATAAATAAACATATAAGCCAATATACAAAAATCACTCCTGTAAAGGAAGGCACTACCTTCAAAGGCAGGATTCGCTTTGAAAACCTCACAAAGGTTGAGCTTGGTGCATTACTTTTTGTCCTTGACCTGCCTGAAGGGCTTGCTCATAAACTTGGCATGGGAAAGCCACTTGGACTTGGCTCAGTAAAGATAACCCCCCGGCTTTATCTTTCTGATCGCAGAAAAAGGTATACAGAACTCTTTGCAGAGTGGGATGGAATGAGCGAGGCTACCCCTCAAATGGCCGAGTTCAAAAAGGGCTTTGAAAAATATATCTTGCGCTATCTTAAAAATAAAGAGCAAAGCCTGTGGCATATTGACAGGGTCAAAATATTAGGAATCATGCTTAACTGGGCAAATAAACCCTCAAATCAAAATACTGAATATATGCAACTGGAAGAATTCAGAAAAAGGTCTGTACTACCATCACCTAAGGATGTTATAAATAACAGTAAGCCCTGATGACCACTTCAACAGAGTTATTAAATCGACTGCACTGGTGGAAGCTAAATGTAGAACTTCTCTCCACATTTAATCACACCCGTTCATGGCTTACCATCTTGCAGGGTATAATCAAGGCAGTAACATTAAAAACTGCAGAACAATACAACCTTGAAGAATTCAAAACAAATACTCCGGTTTTTCACCTTACAGACAAAAAATTTAATTCAAAGATTTATGAAGGCACAAGGCTTGATCTTGAGATAATATTTAATCCCCTTAATGATAAAGCACTTTATCTGTGGAGACAGGCCTTTATTGAACATCTTAATGAGGACGAATCTTCCAGAAGATTCCTCATTCGTGAAGTCTCAGATCTTCAAAAAAGAGAT
>JBKBUA010000042.1:8544-14906 GCA_046290845.1 Thermodesulfovibrionales bacterium | reverse complement strand
AAAAATAAAGAAAAAAATAGGTGTTCGTCTCGTTGCAATAATCATAACTCCTCCTAAATCTAATCTTTAAAAAGGACCCTGCCCCGAAATATCGAAGATACTTCTGAGCAGGGCCAGTTTATACGGGGAGGTTAAATCAATAGAGATAGAATCCCTATTGATAGATGAAAGGTAAAATTGCTTCAGTTAGGTTAAATCTCGGGTGGGTAATCCCTCTGGAGGGCCATTAAAGGAAGATTAAGGGAAGGACGCAAAACATTATAGAATCCTGAAAAGGAAATGACAGAGAGTTTACATGGACATTCAGAGATAAAGGGCATGTCAGCATTATTCAGGACACTACCATGATTATTACAGACATTCAGTGTCATTATAGAATCTTCTTGTGTTACAGAGTGTACAGGCTGAACCACTATAGAAGAAAAGATAGATAGGCAAATTCCGAGCAATACTATAACCGAGACCAATCTCATGTTATAAATGATATTTAATCTCATTCCTTAATGTCAACTTAAAATCCTGATTTTAGGTTTCTCATCGATATTTTAGAAATACCTCCTTCACCTTTCCATTAATTCTAAGCAATATTTATGCCACTGTCGAACGGTCGCACTATTATAAAGGGTTTCTAAGGTTTTAAGCCAAAAAGCGAGACATTTATGTCACAGAATTGAGGCATTTACGTTCCATTGCAAGGATGCAACTTCAATCCCTTATGCTTACAGACGCACCTTCCCACAATCCCTTCAACCACTCATTCAGTAATTCTGCCTGCCTGTTATGATTCCTTCTTCCTTGCCTCTCTGAGGACAAGCCTTTCCTCGATCATCCTTTTAAGAATACCTTCATCCACTCCTTATTCCAACTTCAATCTGTCAATCCTGTAATAGAGTAAGATATCTATAAAATCCTTTCGTCCCAGCGGGTTTTTACGCATCGCAAAGACGTGACTTTCACAATTGCAATCTGAAGAGCCAAGGCCCGGGATTGTCCAGTCAGAGATTAATTTTATATCCTGAGCAATCAGGCATTCAAGGTCTTCCCTAACTCTTATAGGGAGTGCCGTAACATAATCTGCCCTCTCCCTTAAATAATCTATATGCCAGAAAGCCCTCTTCCTGAGCCTCCTGTGTCTGTCTATCCTCGATGAGAGGTTCTTTGCCGCCGAGCCAACATAGATATAATAACCCTTTTTAAAGAAAAGAACGCCTAATTTCCCCGCCTCTATCCTTTGGTCTTCTTTGAGATTCAGGATTAATATGTAATTGCCCCTATCGTTCAGGTCATCCTCGATAAGCCCCCAGGGTATCTCTAATTCTCTAATTTCTCCTGAAAGGGAGAGGTTCTTCCTCCATCCAATACCCATAGCCCTTATTAATATCTTTTCTCTTACATCAAAAAGTGCTCTTGAAAAGGACAGGTCAGTATGATAATCAGGCAGAAAACATCTGACACGGGGCGAATTCACAATAAAAAGTACACAGGCATCGAAATCTTCCATCGACATCTCTAACAAGTGTCTCCTTCCCCTTTCAGTAACAGCATCAGGAAACATAGCTATATCCCTACCAAAGAGCGTACAGGACTTTACCTCAAGTAGGAGCATCTTACCATTTCTTTCGAGCAAAAAATCAAATCTACTCCTGCCTATACTGAATTCTTTCCTCTTTATCCTGTACCCCTCAAGACCCCTGATGAGGTCATTTTCGATTAAGAAGGCAGCAACATCATTTGCGTAGTGGGTATGAAGGAGGACAGGTAATCCCTCTCTCTCAACGGCAAGGACTGTAAAATCCATTGTTCTATCCTGATTATAATTCCTTAGAAGATAAAGTCTGCTGCTCTTCAGTAATAACTCGAGGAGTCTTCCTGGATTGGGTAAATAAGCCCTTTTCTTTCTCTTGTTGACCAGGCATTCAACAGTAAACCTATTCGGTCTGGAAAGAAATATCCCTTCCTCGAGGCCTGAAATACCCTTTAAAGGATCAAACATGGGGAGATGCCTCGATGGTCTCCTTAATCCTTTTTAACCATTCCTGAAGCATTTTCCTGAGGTCATCCTTAATCTCTGAAATCCTTCTTTCCCTTTCGTGATCAATGAATCTAACCCTGTCGAGATGCAATATATGCCTGAAGATAGAACGCCAGTCTTGCGCTACATCCTCCTCTTTCCTTAGCAGCCCCTCGGGTATTATGAATTCCTCCTCATGGGTTAATAATGTCCCTTCTGGCACCGGTCTCACAGAAAGGGTAAGAGAAAGGCGTCCCCTCACATCACGGGTCTTGATAAACTCATTATCTCTGAGATCAACAACCTCACTTTCATATTCGTTTATACCTGACCCTGTCTGAAAGGTTATCCTGAAACGTGTCCCTTTCGTTATCGGTCCCTCTGTCAGTTTGCTAAAAGCCTTCAATTCATAAGATGGGCTGAGTCTCAGGCGTGGTTCAACCGCCCTCAGAAAATTAAAGACTACTTCGACAGGCCTTTTTATGATTATGGAATCCCTAATCCTTTCCATTACCTTTGTTCTTTGAACTTTTTAAACCCTTTCAGATATTCTATAAAAACATTGTAGACTTGAGGGACGGTCCTCCTTCTGTGAGTGACTATATAAAATTTTCTCTTCATCTTCACATCAGAGATCTTAATCTCAACGAGATTACCGTATCTCAGTTCGTCCTCGACAGCAACCCTCGAGATAATTGAAAAACCCATCCCCGCCTTTACAGCCTCTTTAACTGCCTCTGTCGAACCGAGGATGCCGGAGACACGAAACATATCTATATTTATTCGCTTTGTCTCGAGTATCCTTTCAGTCTCTCTCCTTGTTCCCGAACCCTCTTCCCTAAGAACAATGGGCAGTTCTGTAAGCTCACGAAGAGACCTTTCCCTGCTCCCGGTAAGAGAGGGAGAGGCAACAGCTATCAAATCATCGTCGTGAAAGGGTATGTAATTTATCATTGAATTGATAAGTTTTGCACCAACGATGCCAAGGATTAATTCATGCCTCAATACCTTTTCAACTATATCCTTAGAATCAGATATGATGGTCTTGAATTGAACTTCAGGATGTTTATTCATAAACCTGAACATCGCATAGGGCAGAATATAAGTGCCTGGTATAGTGCTTGCGCCAACGACTATCTCACCTGTGACCTGACTTTTAGATGCAGATATAATTCCCTTTAGATTATCGGCCTTCTCAATTATCTCAATAGCCCTATCAAAGAGTATCTCAGCCTCCTTCGTGGGCATTATCGACCTGCCGAGCCTGTCAAAGAGCCTGCAGCCAAGTTCCTCCTCGAGGGATCTGATATGATCACTCACAGTAGGCTGTGTTAGATACAACTCCTCAGAGGCCTTTGAAAAACTCCTCCGCTTGAATACAGAGATGAAGACTTTGAGTTTATTTATGTCCATAAAATCTGTTATCCTTGATTGCTGAATAGGCTATATCTAAAGTATAATACATTGGACAAATTTTGTTATAATATGAACTAAGTTATGGCTAAGACTATAGTTAGTTTTGAGGGCGATCTCATTAAGGTCACATATGTAACATATAAAGGTAAAAAACACATTGTCAAAGATACCCTGATATTAAAGAATGAACAATTTGATGATTTTCTTCAGAGGGAAAAGACAAAGGAATTCTTAGTCGTAAAGGCCTTTAAGGATTTCTTTCAGGATATAATTTTAATCCCACCAGTAAAAAAAAGATACCTCAAAAAACTTCTTGAGGCGGAAATCAGGAAAAGGTCTGAGTTAAAAGATTTCTCCTTCATTCATACTGAATTAAGCGAAAAGTTAGTAGACAACAGAAGGATGAAGGAGGTCTTTGTGTTTGCCGTAAAGAGCGAAGATATAAAAGACATCATCAATAGGTTTGGCAACAGAGGAAAGGTCGTCAAGGCGATCTACCCGGATGTTTTTTCCATTGCCTCTATGATAGATTCAGTTGAGCCAGTGCTATGCGTATCAGAGGCGGGCTTTAATAAAAACCTCTTTCTAATCAAGGATGGTAGGATCAAATTTGTCAGAACAGCCCAGTCCCTCGAACATGGAATCAACGACCTTGACGTCCAGAATATAAATATGACTGTCAATTATTGCAGACAGGCAATGAGGGTAAATCCATCTCTTATTATGCTCACAGGGGGACTATGCAACGATTATAATGCGACCACGCCATCATCGATACCCATCTCCTGCCTTTCACACCAATCAAATATCTTTCTCGACTTCGCTGCTGCCATCTCGGCCATTCATGTCGATAGAGATAAGGACCTTTTAACAGCTGAATATAAGAAGTTTTACTGGACTAAGCTGTTTCTGCGTTATTCGACAGCTCTTTTCCTTGCCCTTTCTGTTATATCCCTCGGTTATGCAGGCTATACGATAAAGCATATCCTCGATACGAGGAGTAAACTCGATTCCATAAGGAGAAGCCTCCCTGACGTGAGGGCTACACTGTCGATGTATGACGCCAGGAAATCTGAGCTTTCAGTTTATATGCCCTTTATAAAATCCCTTCAGGATGCCTCAAAAATACCTGACATCCAGAGGTTGCTGTATTTACTTTCTGGTCTGAAAAGGGATAACATCAGGATAGATTCTATTACCATAACTACGTCTGACAATGTCTTGAAGATAGAGATGAGGGGGTCTGTCAGGACATCGGGTTTCGCTGATGCACAGATGTATTATCAGAGGATGATAGATTCAATATCGCCCTCGAATGGTTTCAGCATAAAGGGACAGGGCCTCGAACTCAAGGATAAGAGCTTTCACATCGAGATGGAGTATCAAGAAGCCAGAGAGCAGAGGCCAGAGGTGGGTCAAAAGAAGTGATTTATACTGAACTCAGGAAGGCTGTCACCCATCACCTTATTGCAGGGGCAATTATCAGCGCTACTATTTTTTTTGCTGGCGTGCTGAGCAGATACGAAAGTAGCCTCTTAGATGCCATAGGCAAGTTCGAACTTATACAGATAAATACAGCAAAGCTGAATCAATCCACTGCAGAAATAGACTCTGTCAAAAAGAAGATAACTGCCATGTTGCCACCTAACTATGCCTCTAAGACTCATCGAGAGCTTATATTGTTAACGCTCGATGATATAAAGATGACCCTTAAAGGAAGTGAGATAACGGTAACAGACTTCGATAACAAAGCCGGAGATTTATCTCTTCAGGTGAATATAAAAATTCCTGTTGATAACTATGCAGCGCTGGTGAACAGGATTGGGTACTTGCAGTCTCTTAGATTCCCTCATTTTGCAATTAAAAATATGACGATAGAGAAGGCCTCTGATAAAGAAGGTGTTATAATATCCAAGATAGAGGGTTTGCTGAAGATGCCCCTCGAAGAATTAAGGACTGCTAAGAGATGATAGACAGGAATACGAAGATAAAGATAGCCCTGCCATTCTTATTGATCATCATCAGTCTTGCTGCAGTGAAATTTATCAACTTTAAGCCTGCACTAACCTCTGAGGAGATGAAAATACTTGGGTTCGTTTCTGACAGGATGGATATTGAGGAGAGACGACCTTTTGAAGTTGATAGAGACCTGGGAAGTCCGATAGAAATAGCCAGAAAAAAGGAGTTTCCTTCCACAGCCCTTTCAACAGTTGCCCCGCAGGTTTCGGCAGAGGCAGAAAAGCCATTAGAATTAAAGATTTCTATGATAGTTGTGAGCGAGGGCCGCAGGATGGCGATTGTGAACGGCCTGGTAGTTAAGGAAGGAGACGGTGTAGGTATAGCGAGGATAGCAAAGATCGAAAAGAACAGGATATTAATGGCAGAAAGACAAAGGACAAGGTGGATATATATGGAGGGGATGAAATGATTGATGAGAAGTTCAAGGTTCAAGATTCAAGATTAAGCCTTTTTAGACTTTTTATCTTTGCGATTTTGATTATTTCATTCGCTTGCACCATGATAGAGCCAAAGAAGTCAGGTTCAGAGACCGCGGTTCTAGAATCTGAGAAGCAACAGAGGCATCAAAGCCAAATTTCTAAACCTCAAATTAATCTCTCCACGCAGGTACAGCCTGAATTCGTACCTGTTTCTGAGGAACTCTCGCCCTTAAAAACCAGGATCGTATCAGTCTCTGCAAGGGCTACCCCTCTGAGGGATGTCCTTCATGTTATAGCAGAATCTGTGGGCCTGAATCTTGTGATGGAGAAGGGTGTTAACCCCGAGATTCCAATTACCCTCACATTAAGGAACATAAATGCCGAAGATGCCCTTAATACTATCTTGACATCTGTAGATTATTTTTATTCTATCAAGGATAACATGCTTATTGTGAAAGCGATGGATACAAAGATATTTGAATTAGGGCAGCCATCGG